>NZ_JBXBCF010000089.1:0-51006 GCF_056784235.1 Kovacikia sp. CALU 1929 | reverse complement strand
GATAAGTTTCGCTATTACAATTAGAATTCAGTCGTCGTTGCTCCATCGTCCACTGGAGCTATGATTTCCTCCCAGAGGCACTTGTCCATTGAAGTGTCCACTGAAATATGAAGTTTTATATCTGGATTCAACACTTCTGGCTATCAGCGTTACCCCCTATACCTGAGCAGGAAATTCCGAAGTCACACGTTACATCCTACGATCGCCTCAAAGAATTCCAGACCTCTCGAAATCAGCTAGATAGCCTGTGCAATCAGCTTTACGAAATTATTCGATCGTGTTCGGAGCGTAATTTTCTACCCAGTAACTTTGTGGAAGATGTTGCTAAAATCTCGCACAAACTTCAATCTCAGCGATTTCGGGTAGCCGTTGTTGGAGAATTCAGTCAGGGCAAATCGACGTTACTCAATGCTCTACTGGGCGAAGAAGTTCAACCTGTTAGAGCAGTTCCATGTAGCGGCACTGTCACAACTTTGCGGTACGGTGATCAGAAACGAGTAATTTGTCGCTACAAAAATGGGCAGCAGGAAGAAATCTCGGCTGACCAATATAAAGAGAAAGCTTCCATGTCAAAAGGAGCCGCAGTGGAGCATCTGAATGATGAACTGGCAAATTTTGAAATTGAGGAGATTATCTTCGAGCGTCCAGATCTGGAGTTATGCAGGAGTGGTGTAGAAATCCTTGACTCTCCTGGTTTGAATGAAAATCCTAATAGAACTGCAATTACCGAAAAGCTGCTGAAAGACACCGATGCTGCACTTTTTCTGACAAACGCCTCACGGCTTCTGCCAGAAAAAGAAAAAGAATTGATCCAGTACGTGAGAAATCAGTTAACAGGTAACACGAATAAACTGCCTGCGGAAAACTTATTTGTCTTGGTCAACTTCATGGATTTGCTAGACAACGAGGAAGACCGCGAAGATGTGACACAAAGGCTTGAAAAATTTATCGAAAAAGAGAACTTGGTTGTTTCAAACAAAAACCGAATTCACTACATTTCAGCTAAAGCTGCACTTAAAAAACAGGATGAATATTTACAATCTTTTAGGAACTTTACACAGGCACTTGAGCAATTCTTGACTACTGAGCGTGGCTCTATTGAAATTAAGCAGTGTACTGATAACATCAAAAACTTGATTCAGGTAAGTTTGACAAAGCTGCAACAAGCCGAAAATTTCTTAGACGGTAAAGTTTCACTTTCTAAGGCAGATATTCAAAAAATTTTGGAGCAAATCGGTGAGGCAAGTGGAAGAGAAGTTAAGATTCGTATTCTTTGGAAAGAAGTATTAGAGTCAGTGATTGAAGAAACCAATGAATCTTGGGATCAATGGGTTGAGGGACTTGGTGATCGCTTGGCTGAGAAAACTGAACAGTGGTCTTCTGAACATTCAGCAATTTGGAGTCGAGACAAATTAATTGCTGACTATGCCCAGCAGTTCAATAAAGATTTGGCGGAAGAACAAAGTAATTGGATAGAAAATCAACTTAAAAAAGTTATACTGCAACCTTCTCTAGATTATCTTGATGATGAAGTCCGAAAAGAGTTGAGCGAAATTCAGGCTGGTATTGAAGATATTGATGTATTGAAGAAATTTCAGTCGTCTAATTGGATATTTTGTGGACATGGAGATTTGGCTGGTTACACTTTTAATTTTATTGGGGATGTTGCATTAGCTGGCCTAGTAGGAGCTGCGGTTTTTGTGCCAGCTAATATTTTGGTTGGACCAATATTAGCGTTTTTGGCTAAGTTATTAAGTGCTGGTATCAGTGGTGTACTGGGAATTGATGCGAATATCAGAGCAAAAGTTTTTGAGGAAGGTTGCGAGCAGTTCGTTGAATCTTTGGATAAAACGTTTGAAAATATTGATGAAATTATTTGTGCCGCATTTCTTGAAAGGCTTGAACGATTTGATGAGGTCGTTTCCAGAACAATCTCTTTGTATGAAAACTTGCTAGAGCAGCAGGAAGAAGTTCACCAGAAAAACTTGGAACAGCGTCAGGTAGAAAAAGCCTGGATTGCTCAGAAGCGCCTTGACTTTGAAGAGGTGGGAAAACAGGCTGAAGCCATCCTCAAAACTGAGTGCGATCTCACCGTAGGTGTGGGCAGGGATTGAGGAGAGGATGCTGACTGTGAGGGAAGGGATGAAGGATAAGGGATGAAGGATGGGAGATGAGGGATGAAGAGGGGATTGATCAACTAGACTGAGGATGATCAGGATCTACAGATTGCGATCGAGTTGTGGAAGTCACCCCTTATGCTGTGGAAGTCTATGCCACTGATGATGGTAAAGTGCCATTTTCAGACTGGCTCAATGCCCTCAAAGACCTTCAAGGAGCAGCCAGGATTCTGCTGAGGCTCGATCGCATCAAGCGGGGCATTTTAGGCGACTATAAATTCATTGCCGATGGCGTGTTGGAGTTGCGAATTGACACTGGACCGGGCTATAGAGTGTATTTTGCTCAAGTCAGTAAGCAAGCGATTGTGATTCTTTGTGCTGGCACCAAAAGCTCTCAAGCAGACGACATTAAAAAAGCTCAGCGATACTGGATCGATTACAGGAGCCGCGATGATGCCTAGAAGCGTTAATTATCAGGGAGAACTGCTGAAGTACCTGCATGATCCTCAAAAAGCAGTGGTTTATTTGAACGCTGCTCTAGAGGACGGTGATCCTGAACTCTTTGTTGTGGCGTTGCGAAATGTGGCAGAAGCTCAGGGGTTAGCGAATGTCTTGCCTCAGAGCAATCAATCTGCAAGTGCTGATGCGATCGACATGGAAATCCACAGCCTCCTCAAGCTATTAAAAGACTTAGGGCTTGGGCTGGCATTAACGGAAACCAGCAAAGCGTCATGAAAGACCATCACATCAACATCTTTTACAGTGAGGAAGATGAGGGGTATATCGCGGATATTCCTGATTTGAAATACTGTTCAGCGTTTGGAGCTACGGTAGAAGAAGTGGTTCATGAGGTTCTGATCGCTAAAGCTGCCTGGTTAGAAGCTGCGACAGCAGAAGGCAAGCCGATCCCGAATCCAAAATATCGACCTGTCATTTATCAGGTAGCATCCTAAACACTAGCAACCAAAGACTTGAATGATGACTATCAGAGAACAATTAATTCAAGAAATTGAGCAGGCTCCAGATTCGCTGGTTGAGGAGGTATTAAGCTTTTTGCAGGCTGCTAAGACAAAACTATCTCAGACAGAACACCCATCTGATCAGACCCGTAAACCCATTTGGGAAGTGGCTGAAGAACTCATCGCAGACATTCCACCCGAAGTCTTGGAGAAGTTACCCCGTGATGGAGCCGCACAGCTTTAATTCCCGTTCCCAACTTGGAATCACTGAAATCCTGACTCACGACAAGCACTTCACCCAGGAAGGTTTCACAATCCTGTTGGGTTGAACGTATAGGAAGGTAGGAAAGCCAACCGTCTCAGGGGCAAAACCCAACCCGCTAGTTCGGTTCTGCCCACTTCGCAGCTTTGCAGCTAATTCAGTACATTAGGTTTATAGATTGATAGCACCAGTTTGATTGAGGTTCCCACTGTGAACAATACATCTGATCGAGCACCAGAATTTTTTGGGGATGTTGCTGAATCGGGCAATCAGTTTTGGCGCTACGTCCAGTCTCTTAGCCCTGATGCCATTACCCAACTCTCTCACCCGAATTCGCCAGAGGTATTTCAGGTGATGGAGCGCAACATCATTGGACTTTTAGGTGGGTTACCCTCTGAACACTTCGATGTCACAGTGACCACCAGCCGTGAAGATCTGGGTCGCCTGCTGGCATCGGCAATGATGAGTGGCTATTTCCTTCGCAACGCCGAACAACGGATGACGTTAGAGAAGTCTTTGATTGGAGCCGATAGTTCGAGAACGGAAGGGTAGGTGTCAGAAGTAGCGAAAGGTGGGGCAGGTTCTAAGCCGCGATCGAAGCTGCGATCGCGCTCCCATACACTCAAAGACTCGGCAGGCAATCAGTACCGCTTGCCGAGTTTTGATATAAGCACATTAAGACAGTCCCTGCTGGATTGGTACAGCCAGTTTGGTCGAGACTTGCCCTGGCGACAGAGCCGCGATCCTTACGCCATTTGGGTGTCTGAAATTATGCTTCAGCAGACCCAGGTGAAGACGGTCATTCCCTATTACCAGCGCTGGCTTGAGCAATTTCCCACCATTCCACTGCTGGCGGCGGCTGATCAGCAACAGGTCCTCAAAACCTGGGAGGGATTAGGATACTATGCCCGCGCCCGCAACTTGCACCGGGCAGCGCAGACCATCATGCAGCAGCATGATGGTTTCTTTCCTGACCAATTAAAAGCTGCAATGGCATTGCCGGGAATTGGACGGACAACCGCAGGCGGCATTTTGAGTGCGGCATTTAATCAGTCCACTCCTATTTTGGATGGAAATGTAAAGCGGGTGCTGGCACGGTTTGTTGCTTTACAGGTGCCCCCCAATCGGGCGATCGCCCAACTCTGGCACCTTTCGGAAACCATACTGGATCCCAATTCTCCCCGTAACTTCAACCAGGCACTCATGGATTTGGGTGCAACCCTTTGCACGGTTCATAATCCTGACTGCCCACGCTGTCCCTGGAAACGTCCCTGTCAGGCTTACAATTTAGGCATCCAATCCGAGCTACCCATGTCTGAAACCCGTACTCCGATTCCCCGTAAATCCATTGGTGTCGCCGTTATCTGGAACGATAAAGGGCAGATATTGATTGATCGCCGTCGCCAAAGTGGTCTTCTGGGTGGATTATGGGAATTTCCTGGCGGCAAACTGGAGCCAGGAGAAACGGTTGAAGCCTGCATTCAGCGAGAGATTCGGGAAGAATTGGGAATCGAGATCGAAGTGGGCGATCGCTTTATGACCGTTGACCACACCTACTCGCACTTCCATGTCACTCTCAACGTTCATCACTGCCGCTACCTCAGCGGCGACCCCCAACCCATCGAGTGTGATGAAGTCCGCTGGGTCACTCTGGCAGAGATTGATCAATATCCCTTCCCAAAGGCAAACGGGCAGATTATCGCAGCATTACATCAAATAGAGAAAAAGCCCTAGCAACAGAAAGTGCGGCGAATAGAAGGGAAAAAAGATAAGAACCCGGTCTTCTCCAGCCTTCTGGCTGCTGGCTGCTGACAAACCTATCGAAGTCCTGACAATCTTCCTACCCAATCCCCGATTTAGTTGTTATATTGGTTTACAAAGCTTTACAAAGCTTTATCAAGGAAGGTTGAGCCTTCCCCGAATGCTCTAGTTCTACGTGTCCGTAACCTTTGTCAACCTACAACCGTTTGGAGTATTCATTATGCAAGACGCAACTAAAGTTACCGCTCCCGTAGTCGAAGCAGATCGCAATGCATGGAAGTTTGGTTTCACTCCCCAGGCTGAACTGTGGAATGGTCGCCTGGCAATGATCGGCTTCCTCTCTGCTTTGGCGATCGAGCTGTTCTCCGGTCAGGGTGTGCTTCATTTCTGGGGTCTGATCTAGTTTCTTTCTAGCTTTTTTCTAAAACCCTCACGGGTTGTCATTAACTTGCCGCAGCTTTTCCTTGCTTCTGGTTCTCAGTAGGGGGAGGGGCTGCGGTTTTGTATGGATTGGCATCACCATAATCTTGTTGCAGAGGCAATGCCTGAATCAAGCAGGTTTCTGAATTTTTCTACGGCTATGTGTAAGCGAGATGGCAACCACTCATCGTACTGGGGATAAACAGGTAAACGCGGGGTCAGAGTCCACCCTGCGGTGTTCAAAGTATTTGCCAGTTCAGCATCAACCGGGTGAGGATAATTGGGATTCACTTCATCACGGGGTCCAATGCCACCCAGATCTCGTGCGCCCGCTTCCAGACAGGCAATCAGGTAGAAGTCATCCTGAAGCAGATTGGGCGGAATTTGCACAGCAATGTCTGCTGGGAGAATTTGACGAGCAAGCGTGATTGTATTGACAAGATCGTCTGCCCCGAAGGGAGAACCTGCCCACACCTCATGCTTGCCAGGGCTATAGGGTTGCAGAATGACTTCTTGAATATGCCCAAATCGTTGATGAATCTGGGCGATCGCTGCCAGTGTCTCCTCACGTTCTACCGCTGTTTCACCAATTCCCAGCAATACCCCAGTCGTAAATGGGATTTGCAGTTCACCTGCCCAGGATAACTGTTGCAACCTCAGTTCTGGTAACTTACTGGGCGCATGGCGATGCACAGACTGCAACAGTTTTGGAGTCACTTGCTCTACCATCAAACCCAGCGAAACATTCACTGCCTTTAGCTGTGCCATCTCAGCCAGGCTCAGAGGTCCGGCGTTGGTATGGGGCAGAAATCCCAGGGATAGAGCAAGTTCGCAAATATCATAAATTCTTTGAAACCAGGCGTTTCGCTGTGGACTTTTGGGATGCACCTCACCACTAAGAACAAGAATCTCAATCACTCCAGTATGTTGTAGCGATTTCAACTGGGTCTTAGCATCCGCCAAGGACAGCCAGGGGCTTTCACCCGGATCTGTTCGGAAATTGCAGTAACTACAGCGGTTGAAGCACTCATAGGTCGGAACTATCGTATACGCAGGACTGTAGGTAACAGTCTTATCCAGAAATGCCATAGCAGTCGATGATACGTTTTGAGTTTTAAGTTTTGAGTTTTGAATTAAGCTCTTTAACTTTTGATTCTTAACTTATAACTCTCAACTCAATGACCCCATCTTCAAGCCTATCCCAAACCTTTCTGAGTCTGGTATTGCGCTTTGGCAGTCAATGGCTTTTGGATAGACTTTTACTCAGAGCACCAGAACCTTTCCTGCCCCTGAAAACTGCGCCGCTTGGCATAAACATTTTTAACATGGGTCTTAACCGTGTTCAGGCTGATTTGGAGCATTTTGGCAATTTCCTGGTAAGTGTACTCCTGCCTCAACAGCATCCAAATCTCCGCTTCCCGGTCGGTCAGGTCGTACTTTTTCTGTTCAATCCGTAACTCCTCTTTGAGGGATTCAGTGCAGTTCTCAATGGACACCAGGATGTGAGGTTGCTGATATATTTCCTGTTCAGGCATTAAGTGGGAACTGATACCGAGGTCGGTGTCAAGTACCTTACTATTTCTGTGGATGGCGGTACAAAACCAGCGGGCACTAATCCGAACGGTTTGTTTGCTGTGGGTCTGACACTCCAGTACCAGCGGGTGGTTAATAGGACGGTTTCCCCGAATCAGACGATGGCAAACCTCAGAGACTGCCATTGGCAATTCAAGCGCAGATAGCTGAATCTCTGATAATCCCTGGCAGATTTCCTTTGCCTTCAAATTCGCATAAATCGGTTTTAGGCTACGGGAAATCACCATGACTCCTTCCGGGAGTGATTCCAATAAACCGCTCCAGATTGGAATCAAGTCAACACTCTCGCCAGGAAGGGTTCTTACCGGCTTATCTGGTAGTGGTTTAGCAGAAATTCTGCTGGGGTTGCTGGGGCTGCGGCGTTGGGGTTGGGTACCGCTAAGGCTGCCAGAAGGATGGGGGCAAAACAAAGAACTGACAGACGCAGATTCCAACGGAACTGAAAATAAACGGGCTGTCATAGAGCAGATTCCTCAAGTGTTGAGGCTATTCTGATTCCTGACCTTATGAAGTGCCAATGAGCAACCTGTAGTTAGCTCCAGGTTCGCGAACCCAGTCCAGGCAACCTGAAGTAGGGTGAAGAGGGGTGAAGCAGTATGAAGTTTTTCCCGTACCCCAATTGTGGGATAGGAAAAACTGGTCAATAATAGGGTGAATCTACTTATCTGGTTGCAAGATAAATCGAACCTAGCCTGGGGTTCAGGTTAGGCGACTGTTTGCAGCGATTTCAGGTTAATCAGTTCATTTAACAAACTCAATTGCCTACGGAATTTCGCTTCTTAGAGTATGTTTGCTTATAGCGCAGTCCCGTTAATCTTTTGACTTCACATTAAACCTCATCCAAGTTGAGAACTGGAGATTTTTCCAGGAAAAACCACGGGTTTCTAAGTTGGTGAGGTTTACCTGGTGATATTCCAGATTGTCATTTTAGTTCCTTCAAAAGTCCTCACCCTTTTGGGTATTTCTTTTAGTTCGTTAACGCTTAGCCCCAGTTCGATCTGTTGGTGCAGACGTTTCTTCCTGTTTTGCCCTTCTAGTCTCTAAGTACAATGAGTTCTTTGAAACACTTATCAGAATCGCGAGACCATATAGAACCAGAATCCCTGGATCAATTTTTTCCGCTTGATAGACAACGGGCTTATGTATCCATGCTGATGGGGCGGGGTGGCTTAACTCGCCGCAGAGCTGAGTATTTTGTCCGTTTATGGGCATATCTGCTGCTGAAAGATCAGCAAGAACAGGGAAATAGCCCGTCTAATCCATTAACTCAGCTCTATCCACCCAAAGGCTCGGTTGCCTGCACCCATCGGGAAGCCGCCGAACTGTTTTATGGCAATCAAGACCGGGGCAGCGATCGCGCAGCCGGCATGATGATTGACCGCATGGTTGCCCTGGGGTTACTTGAGAAGCAATTTGATGGGCAAACCCTGTGTCTGCAAGTCTGTTCTATACCGGAACTGGTGGTCGCTGAGCAGAAACCTCTGGAACCCTTTGTGTTAAAGCCTGATAGCTTTAACCCCCGCACGGATGCGATTCCGGTTGCCAACCTTTTCATTCGTGCCTACGCTGAAATTGTTAAGGACTCTGCGGCGGCATCCCATAAACTCGCTAAACTGCTTCGCTATTGGACTCAGCAATATCCAAAGGTTGTGCGCGTTCTACGCCGTTCAGACAATCTCAACCCGGTTGCTTTTTATATTCTTTATCCGGTTGCAAGTGAATCTGAAATTTATTTCTTTCAGCCTCCAGGTAAAAGCTTCTATCTATCCAACGATGTCGAGGAAGATCCATTCAAAATGGCAGTTCCTGGTGATATCCATTGCACCTCGGTCTACATTCGAGCCTGGGTGATTGATGTCGCCTACTTACAGAAGGCTAACCTCGAACTGATGCTGCAAGATACGCGAAATTCTCTGATTGATATTCAGAAAGATTTTCCTGGAATTTGCGATCTTTACTCCCTGATCATTCATCCCTTGCATGAAGAGTTGCGTCTGGCTCTGGGGTTTCAAAAAACGTTTCAAGATGCCCAGCGTCCTTATAGCTGGGTCTATTTAGGACTTGATCGCCTACTGGAACTGGACTTTAATCAAGCTCTTTCTACCCTGCGGCTCACCCCTACGGCTAAACTATAGGACTTCATTTCTATCCCCAAATAATAGGGAAGGGCAATTTTGCCTGCCAGAGGTCTAGCAGTCTGGGGCGTAGGGTAGTTGTAACCAGAGGGCTATAACAAGGCGGCTGCTCGGTCTGCCAGATTGGAACGCTCACCTTTCAGCAGGGTAATGTGTCCTGCTAAAGGTTCATTCTTAAACTTTTCAACGATATAGGTAAGACCATTACTGGCAGCATCCACATAGGGGTTGTCAATTTGATCGGGGTCGCCAGTCAGTACAACTTTAGTGCCTTCTCCTGCACGGGTGAGGATGGTCTTAACTTCATGGGGAGTCAAATTTTGTGCCTCATCGACTACGAAAAACTGCTTGGGGATAGTGCGTCCACGGATGTAAGTCAAGGCTTCGATTTGCAGCAACCCCTGTTCGATCAGTTCTTCGTGCCCCCGTCGCCAGTGGGCGGGTTTCCCAATAGACTCCTGCGTACCAAAAATCAGGTCAAAGTTGTCGTAGAGGGGTTGCATCCAGGGAGTCAATTTTTCACTAACGTCACCCGGCAGGTAGCCAATATCTCGCCCCATGGGCACCACTGGACGAGAGATGAGTAACCGGCTATAGAGGTTTTCGTCGGCAACCTTTTGGAGACCTGCCGCGATCGCCAGTAAGGTCTTCCCCGTCCCAGCGGTGCCCACCAGCGTCACCAGTTGAATGGAATCTCGTAGCAGCAGATCAAGCGCAAATTTCTGTTCCCGATTGCGGGGGTAAATTCGGGAGATGCCATGATGGGGCATCTTAGTCAGTGGAACGATCTTGCCGCTCTCGCCCTCCACGATTGCCAGGGCGGTATGGGAAGGATTGGACTCATTGACCAGCGTCAACGCCTGGTTTGGGAAAAAAGTCCCATCCAGCGTAATTCCCCCTTGCTTGAACAAATGATCAATTTGCTCGGCAGTAACGGCAACTTCTGCCATGCCGGTGTAAAGCCCTCCAACATCCACCTTATCGGTTTCATAATCCTCAGCAGATAGCCCCAAAGCATCGGCTTTGATGCGCAGATTAGTGTCCTTACTGACCAGCACAACCGGATAGGCACTCTGACGCTGGAGTTCGAGGGCAACTGCCAGAATCATATTGTCGCCATTGCCATGCGCCAGTTCAGTTGGCAGTTCCTTCAGGGTTTCTTGATGGCAAAGGGCAACCCGTAAACTACCGTCACCATTAATAGAGACTCCTTCGGTTAACCGTCCCTGCTGGCGCAACTCGTCCAACTTACGAGAAACTTGACGAGCATTGCGTCCGGTCATTTCAGGCTGTTTTTTAAAGCGATCCAGTTCCTCAATCACAGTGATTGGCAAGATCACATCATTATCCTTGAAGCGCAAAATGGCAGATGGGTCATGCAAAAGGACGTTGGTATCGAGGACGAAGGCTTTTTTCATGAACAAGCAAAGACGGTATCAGGTGTCGGTACCCTTTAAAGCCCCTAGTCTAAAGCGAATGGGGAAACTTTGGGGAATGTTTTTTGGTTAGATGCTGAATCTACCGCATTTTTGACCGCCTTAGTGAGTTGCGTTGCCAAAAGAGCTGGAGCGGTCAGTAGGTTCCCAGGTCAAAGAAAAATTATTTGATTCTTTAAGCCCAAACTCTTTTGGTTGATTCTAAAACGACTCAGGAACTCTTTTGAAGCACAAACAATCGATATAAATAACAACCGTTTGTTAATGAGCAGAATGATGTCTAAAGCAATGAACCAGAAGTCAACAACCGCTGTGCTGGTTGCCCTGGGAATGGCGACCAGTTCCCTGGCTCCCCTAGCAATGGCTCCCCGTGCAATGGCACAGGTCTTTTCGGATGTGCAGGGTAGCTGGGCACAAACTTGTATTGTTGAATTGACCGAGAGAGGAGTCATCAGTGGTTATCCCGATGGGTCTTTCCGTCCTAACAACCCAGTGACCCGTGCTGAATTTGCTGCGATGGTTGGGAAGGCCTTCCCCAGTGCAGCCCGTGTTCGTGGAGCAACTCAGTTTGTGGATGTGCCCTCCAGTTTTTGGGCATACAGTGCCGTTTCCTATGCTTCTCAAACCGGCTTCCTGTCTGGCTATCCCGGTAACGTATTCAATCCCTCCCAAAGCATTCCCCGCGCTCAAGTCCTGGTATCTCTGGCAAGTGGGCTAAATTATTCTCCTGCCCAACCTGTGAATGCGACATTGACCAACTACTTTGCCGACGCCTCTGCCATTCCAGGTTATGCTGAAACCGGCATCGCCGCAGCAACCGAGCGGCGTCTGGTGGTCAACCATCCCGATGTTAGATACCTGAATCCGAACCAGCTTGCCAGCCGTGCAGAAGTTTCTGCATTCCTGTGTCAGGCATTGACCCAAACCGGACAGATTTCCTCGGTGATTTCTAGCCAGTACGTTGCCGGTGCTACTGTGGCTCAACAGGCAGTGATTACGGCTGGAACAACCATTCCTGTTAACTATGCGGCGGCTGAACAAATTATTGTTGCTCCGAATGAAGCCGTTGATCTGACATTGACCGTTGCTTCCGATATTCGGAACTCTCAGGGTGTGGTGGCAATTCCGGCAGGTAGCCAATTAGTGGGGCAACTGGTACCCGTCAGTGGGGGTTCTCAGTTTGTTGCTAATACGGTCGTAATTAACGGTCGCCAGTACGCAATCAACGCGAGTTCTGGTGTCATCGCATCTCGCCGGAATGTCCGTGACCCCAATATTGCCAGAATTCTGGGTACTGCGGCTGTAGGTTCTAGCGCCGCTGCCATCATTGGTGGTGTTACTGGCAATCGGCAGATCACGGGTGGTAATGTGCTGCTGGGTGGAGCCGTTGCCGGTGCAGCCGCAGCCAGCCAGGGACGGAATATCGGCAAGACTCTCCGCGATGCGGCGATCGGTGCCGCGCTGGGTGCTGGAGCAGCCGGAATTACGGGCGATCGCACCATCACCCCCAAGGAAGCCCTCACGGGTGCCGCTTTAGGTGCCGCGGTTGGTGGATCGCTTGACCGTAGCAGCACAGGCGATGAAGTGATTGTAATCAATCCTCAAACGGATTTAACCGTGACCGTGAATAACAATGTGACCCTGTAGATGACGCGGTAGTAGTCATTCCATGATTCTCCGCAAAGTAGGGCAGGCAAATCGCCTGCCCTATTTCCTTTTACAGCCAGCAACTCCTCTTTGTAGACGCAATTCGCCGGGAGATTTGGCAAACTGGTAAGAGCAAAACGATTCTCTCGCTCACCATGTCCCTCAATCCTGCCCAGCGCAACAAGCTTGACCCAGCAGACGATACCCAGTTCTATGAATTTCCTCGGTTTGTCACCCATGTGGATGAGCGCTTCATTCAGCAGTTGACTGACCTCTACCGGGAGCGGTTGCAGCCCAAGACCCGCATCTTTGACATGATGAGCAGTTGGGTTTCCCACCTGCCGGATGAAATAGAGTTTGCCCATGTCGAGGGTCATGGTTTGAATGAAGAGGAACTGGCGCGCAATTCCCGTTTGAATCACTACTTTGTTCAAAACCTGAATCAAACCCCCAAACTGCCCCTGGAAGATCAATCCTTTGATGCCGTCTTAAATACCGTCTCAGTTCAGTATTTGCAGTATCCCGAAGCCATCTTCAGCGAAATTCATCGGATTCTTAAACCGGGTGGCATTGCTATCATTAGCTTCTCAAACCGGATGTTTTTCCAGAAGGCAATCGAGGCATGGCGGGAAGGCTCCGAGGGCGATCGCGTCAACCTGGTACGGCAATACTTTGAAACCACTCCCGGATTTACAAAACCAGAAACCATTACCCACCAGTCTTCCTTACCCACCATTTTGAGGATGATGGGAATGCCCGGAAGCGATCCCTTCTACGCTGTCATTGCCAACCGCCAAAGCTAGTGCAAGAAGGCAGAAGTATGAAGGCAGAAGGCGAAATCCCGATAACTTCTAAAGTTGGGCATCAAGGCACTGTAGGATTATTTCTGCCAACCTGTACTCGTGGTCTGTAGCAATTAGTGGCAGTTATCTCTATCAACTTGGAAAAGCCCGCCAAACTAACCAAAAATTCGTATCCTGAGATCAGTTTGCTTACAATCCGTCCCATGTCCAAACTTCGCCAACCCCCTTTGCTGCTCCGCCCCTCTGCCCCTCTGCCCCTCTGCCCTGTTGCTCCCCTACCCCCCCTGCAACGGTGGATAAGAGCAGCATCCCTTCTCCTCATTCCCCTTTTCCTGGTCTGGAGCAATATTGCTCAACCAGCACTGGCACAAACCCAATTTTCCCCTACGGTAAAGGAAGAGCCAGCCCAGTCAATTCAGCCGTACCTGGATCGGGTGATAGAACAGGTCACTGAATTTAAGCTGGACAACGGCATGAAGTTCATCGTTTTGGAACGGCACCAGGCTCCAGTAGTGTCCTTTCTCACCTATGCCGATGTGGGTGGCGCAGATGAGCCAGATGGCAAAACTGGAGTGTCACACTTCCTGGAACACCTGGCATTCAAAGGTACCACTCGCATTGGGACGGTAGACTATGCTACTGAAAAGCCTCTTTTAGACCAACTGGATCAGCTTTCAGAGCAGATTCAAACCGCAACGCAGAAGGGAAATAAGGAAGAAGAAAAAAAACTGCGGACAGAGTTCGCCAAGGTTGAGGCGCAGGCAAATCGCTTAGTGCAGCAGAATGAAATGGGGCGCATTGTCGAGCAGGCAGGCGGGGTTGGGCTGAATGCCACTACGTCTGCGGACGCAACCCGTTATTTCTTCAGTTTCCCTTCTAATAAGCTAGAACTGTGGATGTCGCTGGAATCAGAACGGTTCTTAGATCCGGTGTTTCGGGAGTTTTACAAGGAACAGGATGTCATTTTAGAAGAGCGCCGTCTGCGCACGGATAATTCACCTATTGGTCAGATGGTGGAGGCGTTTTTAGATACTGCCTTTCAGGTACACCCCTATCGGCGTCCAGTGATCGGCTATGACCAAGATATTCGAGGTTTGACACGGCAAGATGTGAAGGAGTTTTTTGAGACACACTACACACCCAACAATTTGACGATCGCGATCGTTGGTGATGTCAACCCTGGTGAAGTCAAACGGCTAGCACAAGTCTACTTTGGTCGCTATCAAGCGAAACCTGCCCCCCCCGATGTACTGGCAACCGAACCGCCCCAGACTGTAACCCGCGAAGTCACCCTCAACCTGGAAAGTCAACCCTGGTATCTGGAGGGCTACCACCGTCCTGCCCTCAACCATGCTGATAACGCGGTTTATGAGATGATCAGCAGTATCCTCAGTGATGGGCGCACCTCTCGGCTCTACCGCTCCCTGGTCGAAAAACAGCGTTTGGCTTTAACCGCGCAAGGTTCCAACGGATTTCCCGGCAACAAATTCCCCAACCTGATGCTGTTCTATGCCATGACTGCTCCAGGGCACAGCGTAGATGAGGTAGCAAAAGCCCTGCGAGTCGAAATCGATCGCCTTAAAACCGAACCCGTTTCTGATTTGGAACTCGATCGGGTTAAAACCCAGTCGCGGGCAGGTCTACTGCGTTCCCTCGACTCTAATGCCGGCATGGCGCAATTATTGCTGGAATACGAGATCAAAACTGGGGACTGGCGCAATTTATTTCAAGAAATTGACCGAATTTCAGCCGTCACCCAGGCAGACATTCAACGAGTAGCCAAGGCAACCTTTACCTCCCAGAACCGCACCATCGGCAAACTACTACCCAAAGCTGGCTGATTGTAATGGGGCAGACAATAGGTTTGTTTGCTCCAGAGTTAGCAGGATGATCACTCCCTACAAGTCAGGGTTGGGGTTGGCATCAATGAAATCCATCACGCCCTGATACTCAGGAGCCATGTCGAGCGGTTGGTTCTGGTATTCTAGTAGCCCCCACTGCCCCCACTTTTCGGGGCGATTGATGTCATTGTACTGGTTGAATAATCCACCCCCAAGCTGCTTCCACTGTTGCAGGAACTCCTTATACACGTCTCTCATGCGCGGATGGCGGCTGAGTTGGGTAAATAGAGCAGTTAACGGGGGTTCTTTATCGCCCGGTACTTTGTCGGCAGTGAGGGAATTTCCCCCTTCGTAGGCTGTGAGCCTGACCCCGTATTTCTGGGCGAGTTTATGGTTAGCGGCGATCGAGTCTTTGATGGTTGTTCGGATTTCGGGCAGCATCACCTCGTCAATGATCTGGTCGGGAGTCATTTTCAGAAGCTGATCGACTTTGGGCGGCTTGTTATAGTCTTGAACCCCAAAATAGGCGACGATGGCGTACTCGTCGGCGTGTTTGTAAGCATCCTTCCAGGTTAGGACTTTTTTGCCCCAGTCCAAGTTGTCGTTTTGGGATGCCAGAATCCGAACCAGGCGATCGTTGCCGTCAAACACCTCCTCAAAGATTTTAAACACCTCCACCGATCGCTGTGAGTAATAAAAGATAGCCGCATCCCATTGGTCACGGGTCAAACCTAATTCCAGCCCCTTTTTCTGGGCATACTCAGTCTGGGTGAAGGGACCAGCATAGTTCCAGACTTCGTTAGAGTACTCAATTCGGGCTTTGAGGCTGGGGTCGAGGCGATCGCGTACCATTGTGGCAAACTGGCGCACATAGTCATCCGTTGCCTGATGGGGAATGCAAAACCACGGGTCTGCCTTAAGTGCATTAGCAAGCTGGATCATATGTTCCAGGGCGGCACCCTTGTTCCCGGTTTGCGTGAGCGCGTTGGGAGTAGTGCGGTCTGACCAGTTGACAATGGGAGAGCCATTTGTCTCCATCCAGTCCATAAACCTGAGTACCCGGAACTTGGACAGTCGTTCCAGAAATAGGGGATGGAAGGGTTGGGTCTGGTAGGTGTTCTCAAACCCCGGCATAATCACCCGGATGTTGCGTACTGGGTTACTGGGCTTGGTTTCGTGAAGCTGAAACCGAATTCCGTCGGCATCGGGTTTGACGTTGACGACCATACGACCGGGCGATCGACTGATCACATCATCTCCAGCAATTTCTATCCGCCCTTCTCCTTCGTACAGGATGGTGTAATTGCCGCCAGGGAAATGTCCACCGTTATCGTAGAAAATCAATGCCTCTGCATACTGACCGGGTTCCAGGGATTGAACCCATCCCTCGGCTGTTAGGCTCAATTTACCTCCTTTACCCCAACTCGTCCCTTCCCGTTGCGAAATCCAACCGCCATTGATCTTAAACACATCCACAAAGGTCCAGGCGGTAGTCCAGTAGCTCAGTCCACTCAGGTTAATACCCACTGGAGACTGGGCATTGGGGGATTGCGATCGCGCCGCCACCAGGGTAGAAGTCGGAGTCGTCTTGCCTGTGGCATCGTTGCTCATAGTTGGAGATTTGATAGCTGGGTTGCGATCGCGGGTTTCTTGGCTGCCAAAACTTAGCCAATTGCCCGACCCATCAGAATTTGCCAGCTTTACCCCAACCAGCAGCAGACTGCCAATCAGAACAACGATTCCGATGCCTTTTTTAGAGAAATTTGCCACAGCGTCCCATCCCTGAGGTGTTGTCCACTGTTAGCTTGGCATTCGATTGCTTTTACGTCACGGTTTAGCCACCATCTTTACATCCCGTTTAACAGGCAAGCCGTAGAGAAGTGAAGCTATGACAACACTCATCCATTAACCCCCTCAAGCGTTGCTGAGTCTGGGTATGAATTAGAAGTGTATAAACTAAAACCTGGTCCCAACTCGTACAACTATTTGCCGCCCCCTTTCACTGCTCTAGCTGGGGCGGTGAATGATAGTTTCCATCACCCTGCGGCGGTCTTTGGGATTCACGCCAACCAGTCGCACATAGTGGTTGGCATGGTCTGCAAGGCAGGATTCAAGGGCAGCGATCGCTTCTGCACCATTGCCCTCATAGGTGCCGTAGGAAGTCCAGGAGCCAGTCCGAAAGCGCCTACCATCCACGAACTCAATCCCTAAACGATTTCCCTGGTTCAGGACCCGATTGACTTCGGTCACAATTTCAGGAGTGAGGGTGGTGCTGGAGGGTTGACCGGGGTAGCTCGTAGCAGGCGTGGGGTGGGGAGCGGGGGGAGATTGGCGATCGCTGGTGTGACCGTTGGGAATGGGGGGTTCATAGGAACGAAAAAATTCACGCGGAGGAACGTGTGAAGATGTGCTGCTTGTCCTTTCCAGTTCCTCTGTATCCTGTACCTTATACTCTGTAGCCTGTTCACGCCCTGTGCTGGGTTGATTTACCGCCACATTGCCCAGTTTACGACTCATGAATAAAGACTTGTTATATTCCTCAGATAGGCGTAGTTCTTGAATGCGCTGCTGTTCGCGCACTATTTGTCCACCCATTTCGATCAGGTGCGGCAGGCTGAAGTTCGGCTTGCGGAATTCGGGAATGGCATCTTTGGGGTTGACGACACGGTTAGAAATGTGCTCCAGTCCAACACTCTGGATGAAATCGCGCACTTGTTCATCGTAGAGGCGCGATCGCAACGCACTGTAGAAGTCAATTGCCTGATTGGGAAAGGCTTCCACCAGCCGAATGATGTCATCCCGTGACACATCATCTACTTCAAAAATGCCGCTGACAATGCCAATTCGATCATTGTGATCGGGTTCCCAGAAGAACTTTTCCATCCGCCCGTCACGGATCATAGGGGCATACAGGGTCGCAAAATCGTTCCCGGTAACAATGATCGGAATCCGTCGCAGGGGCGTATCGTCGTAACTTCCTGGCAACTGAACATTGGTGGGATTATCCGCAATGTTCATCATGGTGGCGTTGACCAATTGGGTATTAACCGTGTATTGGGTATATTCGTCCACCCGTCCGGCACCCGCATCAATATCATTGATCATGATTGCTGCCATCTTGCCCCGCACCTTCGTTACCTCATTTGCCTCCCGATAACGCAGGCGCAGCAATCTTGCGGGATCTCCTGCATCTGGGCTTTCCAGTTCACCGGCAGAGATATGAATCACTTCCACGCCCATCCGCTCAAACACCAGATCACACTGGAAGGTTTTACCCTCTCCCTTACGTCCGTGAATGCCAAGAATGAGTGGCACTTTCACATTCGGCAGATTGAGATAGTTTTTGGTGATGTGAACCGAAAGTTTGTCGAGAAAGCGGGGAGAGATGTAGTAACCCATGTTGACGAAATCTGTAGCAATGGCTTCAGCTTCATTATGGATTAGCCTGGTTAATCACGGTGTGATGATAGAAGAATCCGATCAGTGCACTCAACTCTGCTTATATACCTGACCTAAATTCAGTTGCAAAGTAAGAAGGTTTGAGAGAAAGAATTCCGCAGGAGTCGTTTCTCTCAATTGAAATAGGGGTAGTGTTCCAGCGTTCCGTAGGGGCAGTGCAGTGCATTGCCCTTACCAGACACCGATCACACATTTGAAACACCACCGAAATAGGATAGCTATCTCACCGTTTCATTCCAATGTAAGCGCGATTGAGGAGTCAGGAGTTTTAATCCTCTACCCGGATATTGAGAGAACTACTCAGTTTGACAAATTGCTGACGGGGGCGATCGTAAACCCAGGCTGCGATCGCTGTATTGCCTGATGGAAACACAGATGGAGAAAGCTGAACTGCCCATCTAGCTCTGTTACGCCGTCTAGAGTGACGTGCTTTTGCCACATCAGGACTGGGAAGATTGACAGCGGTATCTGCCATAAAGGCTTGACTACCGTCGTAGCTCAAGAATACCAATCTGGCTGGCTCGGAGCGGTCCGGCAAAATCGCCCATCCAGTAATGGTCAGATTTGTACAGTTAAGACAGGCTTTACGCACTATGGGAATAGACCCAGAATTGGGTGGGGAATCAATATAGCCGTAGGGAGTAGATGGGTTTTCTACAAAGCTCATTTGGGGAGCAGGAGCTAACAGCCCGATCTGTCGAAGAATTTTTACTCGATCGCGGAAAGCATCCCCCAGAGGGTAGAGCGTTTGTAGACAGTTGTTGGGTGAGTTCTCAACATAATCAATCACTTCCAGACAATTCTTTCCAATTGTCAGTTTCTCATGGTGTTGCCTTGCTGCATCTAAAGTATTCAAAGAGGAGAACAATGTCAGTAAGGACACCACACTGACGGTCAGCCTAAATCGTTTTGAACCTTGAATCTTGAAGAAGTTAATTAAGTTCTGCTTATCAAATGGTTCTTCTGATCTCAGCTTCCAAAGTTGAATTAAGGCAACAATGATGAGACTTGAAGTGGTTACATATCGAGAGGCACCCGCCTGAGATGCCCCAAATCCTGCTCTTCCTACCGTAGTCACCAGTGCAAACAGGAGGGTAAATATTCCCAATGAAATCCAGGGTGCTGCACTTTGTGAAAATGGAGAATTAGGTTTCTTCAAATAATCAATGAAAAACAATATGAAAACCAGGAAAACTAGAAGTCCTGCCAAAACCACCAGGTTAGAACCTGCCAAAAGTGGATGCCCCAGTAGGGTAAAGAAGTATTCTGCCGCCTTAAAAGGGTACTTTAGGAAAAAAAAGTTATCTGGATGCGCTGCTGGTTTCTTGTAACCTGAAAAGTAAATAGCACTCGTTAAAACAAACAACAAACCCCATACCCCTAACGCTAGAAATTTTGTTGGCGGAAACCGGAGCGATTCCCGATTGGAGTTATGGGGTTCCCAGACTAGAAGCGGAATGACTGCCAGCCAGGTAAATAGTCCATGAGCCAAAGAAAAAGAGGCGAGTACACAACAAATTGCCCCCAAACCAACCTTTACCCAGATAGATCGAAACCTTAAGGTCAGCAAAAAAATGCATAAGATGAGACAAATATTCACTAAATACCAGGTCATGATCAGTCCGATTAACCAACCTTCCCATTGGGCAAATGAGAAGAGCACTATCCCACAGGCAATGTTGGCAAGGTGAAATCGGCTCCCCCTGATAGAAGAAGTGTTCGCAGCAATCTTACATATCAGAAAATAGATGACCGCTACAAGAAAAACACTAAAGTATAACTCATACAAAGTATTCCAGTTAGAAATAAAAGCCAGGGCTACAATAATCAGTTTAGGAAAAGGAAGCCGGTGTTCATTATGAAGATCAAAAAAATCTTGAAAACCAGCTTTTCCTGAAGCAACTTTTTCAAATAAATCAACTAATTCCCACTGATCCCAATAGGGAACATTAACACCAAAATGGTTGACAAACCAGAGTACAGATAGGGGTGGAATTATATAAGCCACAGCCCACAAAACACTTGATTTAAGAGGAGGATTGAACTTGCCAAATATTTTTCTCATAACACGCAAATAGGGTTTCCTCGTCCTTGCATTTTAAGAATATCAAGGAGTGACGCTGGACTAATCCTCGGAGGATATTTGGATAGTTCTACGTCCTGCTGTAGCAAAAGGGTATATCCCCTCGTGAAGTCTAGAGGTAATCCCATGCATCGTCTGTTGATGTTCAGTCCTGCGAAGGTCGTCTGTTGATCCCGTTCAAAATGTATTCTGCTCTAGCCCAGGCTTTTTAGCACGGCAGGCTCAAGTACGATTCAGTCAGATGCATTGCCTCCCCTCTCGCCAATTGTTATAACTTTTTGTTACAGTCATCCCAGACCTGTGATTCCAAATCCGCAGGTTCTATCGTAATTCGTGTTTTACTCAGGTACATCCTGTTGAGACAGCCGCCTTCTCCCTCTTCCCCCTGCCCTTCCTCCTCTAACCCTCTCCACCATGCTCCGTCTGGAACACATCAGCAAAATTTACCCTACCGGCGAAATTCTCAAGGATATCAACTGGGAAGTTAAACCGGGCGATCGCATTGGTCTGGTTGGGGTCAACGGTGCAGGCAAATCGACTCAGCTAAAAATCATCTCTGGGGAGATTGAGCCAACTTCCGGTGAAGTCATCCGTCCTGCCAGTTTGCACATTGCCTACCTATCCCAAGAATTTGAGGTGGATCCCAATCGGATTGTGCGGGAGGAATTTTGGCGGGCGTTTAAGCAGGCAAATGAAGTCCATGAGGCACTGACACAGGTGCATCAGGAGATGGAAACGGCAGATCCTGAAACACTGGATCAACTGCTAAAGCAGATGGATCGATTCCAGCGTCAGTTTGAAGCGATGGATGGCTACGCCTTAGAGGCACGGATTGAGAGAATCTTGCCCGAAATGGGGTTTGAACCGGAGGATGGCGATCGCCTGGTCAGCGACTTCAGCGGCGGTTGGCAAATGCGCATGAGTTTGGGCAAGATTTTGTTGCAAGAACCTGACCTGCTGTTGCTGGACGAACCCACTAACCACCTGGATCTGGAAACCATTGAGTGGTTAGAGATTTACTTGAAGGGACTGAACACACCCATGGTGATTGTCTCCCATGACCGGGAGTTCCTGGATCGCCTCTGCACTCAAATTGTTGAAACCGAACGAGGTGTCTCCACTACCTATCTGGGTAACTATTCAGCCTATCTGCAACAAAAAGCTGAACAGCAAGAAGCCCAACTCAGTGCTTATGAACGGCAGCAGAAAGACCTGGAAAAGCAACAGGCATTTGTCGATCGCTTCCGTGCCAGTGCCACCCGCAGTACCCAGGCAAAAAGCCGGGAAAAGCAACTGGAGAAGGTTGAGCGCATCGCAGCCCCCGAATCTGGGCTGAGAACCCTCCACTTCCGCTTTCCGCCGCCTCCCCGCAGTGGGCGCGAAGTGGTCATTGTGAAAGATTTAACCCATGCCTATGGGGACAAAATTCTGTTTTTGGAAGCAGATTTGCTGATTGAACGGGGCGATCGCGTCTCCTTCCTGGGTCCCAATGGCTGTGGTAAGTCCACCTTGTTGCATCTGATGGTTGGGATGGAAGAGCCAACCGAGGGTAGCGTCAAGTTTGGCGAGCACAACGTTATTCCCAGCTATTTTGAGCAGAACCAGGCAGAGGCACTAGAACTGCAAAAGACCGTAATGGAAACTATTCACGATGAAATGCCCGAATGGAGCAATGAAGAAGTGCGGACGCTGCTGGGGCGATTTCTATTTAGCGGTGATACTGTCTTTAAAAAGGTAGAAGCCCTCAGTGGTGGCGAAAAAGCACGACTGGCACTGGCAAAGATGTTGCTGCAACCCGCCAACCTGTTGATTTTGGATGAACCCACCAACCACCTGGATATTCCCGCTAAGGAAATGCTGGAAGAAGCCCTCCAGCACTACGACGGAACCGTGATTATCGTCTCCCACGATCGCTACTTTATTTCCAAAGTTGCCAACAAAATTGTCGAAATTCGGGATGGGGAACTTCGCCTCTACCGGGGCGATTACCACTATTATCTGGATAAGATCGAAGAAGAGAAGGAAAAAACACGACTGGCGGCGATCGAAGCTCAAAAAGCGGCTAAAGCGGCTGAGAAACGGACTAAACAAAAGGAAAAAGAAAAAGCCCGGAAAACTGGTAAGTAGGTGCGGCTAATGAATTGCCCAAACGAGCGGTTGGCAATCCGTTTGCCGAAATTTTGATCACAGCCAAACATGTGGCCCTAAATACATCATCTCCAACCCAAACTGGGATGAAATTCTATTCCTGAAAATGTCTGATCCTAATTCAACTCGATTTGTGAAGCTGAGGAACAAAGTTTAATTTTGAGGCTGGAATGACGGAAGGCTCTTTTCCACTGCCCAAACACAAACGGTTGAGTTGGTAAGAGCTTGAGTGCGCTTTGATCCGCTTGCTCACATAGTCCCCGTCGGGATAACCCATAGCCCTGCATCACGCGCTCATTGAATGCGATCGCTCCTTTAGAGTTGCAGCCCAGCGCTGTTTAGCCAATGGGGATGTCATGCTAAAGACAACACCTCGATTCAATCTCAAAAATTCGCTCGAAAGATAGATAGACTACTCTGAATTAAATGGTAAGAGTCAGGAGGGGGAAGCCATACAGTTTTTCCCTAATTCTGGCTTTTTCCATTGTCATGACTGAGAAATAGCTGTGGTGACCCCAACAATTATACTAATCTGATTCAGACTCCATCACTGTGACCCATAATGAACCCTAACAGCGCCGAAACGGTTTTTGTCGGGGACAGCGAAATGGCAAGGCTAATGCGATCGCACGACTGGTCGCAAACCTCATTGGGTTCACCAGAGCAATGGCCACAGAGCTTAAAAACGACCGTCCGAATTGTGCTAACGTCTCGCCAACCCATGTTTGTCTGGTGGGGCGACCAACTGCTGAACCTCTACAACGATGCCTATGCTGCTTTTCTTCATACCAAGCATCCAGCCCTGGCCCAACCCGCTTCGCAACTCTGGTACGAGGTTTGGGATCAGCTTGCACCCCGGATCGAATCTGCCCGTTGCACGAATGAGGGTACGTTTGACGAAGCGCTGCTTTTCATTATGGAGCGCAAAGGCTACCCGGAGGAAACCTACATAACGTTCTCCTACAGCCCCATTCCGAATGATGAAGGCACCATTGGCGGTATTCTTTGCGCCTGTAACGATGACACTCATCGCATTGTCGGAGAGCGACAGTTGGCACTGTTGCGGGAACTAGCAGCCAAAGCCGTAGATGCCCGTACCTTTAATGAAGCCTGTACTCTGAGTGCAAGCTGCCTGGAAACCAACCCTTATGATCTCCCCTTTGCCCTGATCTATTTGGTGGATTCAGAGCGCCAGTGTGCTGTTTTGGCAGGAAACAGTGGCATTGAGCGAGGACACGCGATCGCCCCCGAAGCCGTTGCGTTTGAAGATGACTCGATTTGGTCGTTTGCAGAGGTGGTCAAATCCCAGCAGATTGGTTTGGTTGCGGATTTGGCAGCCCGGTTTGAGAACTTGCCGAGGGGAGCCTGGGATCGATCGCCCCATCAAGCCGTGGTAGTACCCATCGCGCCGTCAGGACGGATGGGGAAAGCTGGCATTTTGGTGGTTGGTTTGAACCCCTTTAGACGTTTCGACGACTCCTATCGGGGATTTATTGATCTGGTTTCGGCTCAAATTGCTGCCAGCCTTGCCAATGCTCAAGTCTACGAAGAAGAACGTAAACGAGCCGAGAGCTTGGCAGCAGAAGCCACTCAGCAAAACATAGAAACGATTCTATCGAGCATTAGTGATGCATTTGTCGTGCTGGATCAAGACTGCCGTTTCACCTACGTCAACGATCGCTACTGTGAAATTGTTAATACGGAGCGGGAAGCCCTGCTAAGCCAAATCGTTTGGGAGCGGTTTCCCGAAGCAGCGGACAGTGAAGCTGAGAGGCAGTTTGAGCGGGCATTGAGCCAGCAAACCCCGGTGGAGTTTGAGTGGCTATTTCCCGCCTGGAACCGCTGGTTTGAGTATCGGATTTATCCATCGCCCGATGGGCTGACCATTTTCCTGACGGAGATTAGCGATCGCAAGCAAGCGGAAGCAGCCTTGCATCAGAGCGAAGCACAGTTTCGTCAGCTTGCCGATGCCATGCCCCAAATTGTTTGGATTGCCGATGCTGAAGGCAATCCTGAATATGTGAGCCAACGCTGGGTTGACTATACCGGACTCACTCTGGAGCAGACGATAGAGCAAAGTTGGATCAATCAGGTGATTCACCCCGACGACCTGGAGCCAACCTATGAGATTTGGCGAGCCTGCTTGGCAACTGGAACGCTTTACCAAACGGAATTTCGCTTAAGACAGGCGTTTGCAGAGCAGCCTGAAACTGCTTACCGCTGGTTTTTGTGTCGAGCCGTGCCCATTCACAATTCCCAAGGACAGATTACCCACTGGTATGGCACCCTCACCGATTTGCATGAACGCAAGCAAACCGAAATGGCCTTGAGCCAATCCGAGGGTCGGTTTCGCCGCATTTTCGAGTGCAATATGGTGCCGATGGGGATTTGGTCACGCTCAGGTGGCGTTTTGCATGCCAATGATGCCTTACTCGATCTGATTGGTTACACCCGCCCGGAACTGGAAGCAGGACAGATTAACTGGCTAACCCTCACACCCCCTGAATGGTTGCCACAGGACGAGGCTGCTTTGGCAGAGATTGCTGCTAAGGGCTTCAGCACTCCATTTGAGAAGGAATTTTTCCACAAACAAGGGTACCGAGTCCCGATTCTCATCGGAGGCGCATCCTTTCTGGACGATCAAGGCACTGGCATCTTTTTTGCCGTTGACCTGACGGAGCGCAAACAAACCGAGGAAGCCCTGCGGCGCAGCGAAGGGCGGCAGGCTTTCTTACTGAAGTTCAACGACACAGTTCGACCCCTAATGGATGCTGAGGAAATCCCATATCAAGCGGCTTGTGTGTTAGGGGAACATTTAGGGGCAAACCGGGTGGGATATGCCGAGGATCAGGCAGACGGTGAGACGATCGTGGTGAGGCGAAACTACACGAACGGCGTACCCGGTGTGGCGGGGCGATATCGCTACGATGACTATGGTGAGGGGCTTTTACGGGAGTTCCAAGCCGGACGTATGTTTACTCGCAGCGACATCGCCAATGACCCAACGCTGACCGATGCAGAGAAAGCGGCTCATGCTGTCCTGCAAGTGAGGGCGACGATGAATGTGCCGTTGGTTAAGGCAGGTCGCCTGATCGCTGTCCTGTTTGTCCATTACCAGGTGGCGCATCACTGGTCGGCTGAGGAGGTTTCGCTGATTCAAGACGTTGCCGATCGCATCTGGGCAGCGGTGGAACGGGCGCGGGCTGAAATTGCGCTACGCCAATCCGAGGAACGCTACCGGACACTGTTTGAGTCGATTGATGAGGGCTTTGCCATCCTTGAGATGCTGTTTGATGAGAACAATACACCCGTCGATTACTGCTTCTTAGAAATTAACCCGGTCTTTGAGCAACAAACGGGACTGCAACAAGCCGTGGGTAAAACAGCGCGTCAGTTGATTCCGGGTCTGGAAGACTTCTGGATTGAGACCTATGGCCGAGTTGCCCTGACGGGTGAACCGATTCGCTGTGAGAATTGCTCTGTGCCCATGAACCGATGGTTTGATGTTTATGCCTGCCGCATCGGTGAACCAGAGGCACGCAAAGTGGCGGTCGTCTTCAAAGATATCAGCGATCGCAAGCAAGCCGAAGCCGAACGCGAACAACTGCTGGCCCGCGAACAAGCGGCACGAGAAGCCGCCGAAGCCGCCAGTCGCATCAAAGATGAGTTTTTGGCAGTCGTGTCCCATGAGTTGCGATCGCCCCTCAACCCGATTCTCGGCTGGTCAAAGCTATTGCGAAGTCGCCAATTAGATGCCGAAAAAACTGATCGCGCTCTAGAAGTGATTGAGCGCAATGCCCAGATGCAAGCGCAACTGATTAACGACCTACTAGACGTGTCTCGCATTCTGCGCGGCAAACTCAGCCTGGATACCAAGCCTATTGATCTAGTTGCCACCATTCAAGCGGCAATGGAGACCGTGCGACTCGCAGCAGAAGCTAAATTGATTCAAATTCATATCCAATTTGAACCGGATGTTGGACAGATCGCAGGAGACGAAGGGCGCTTACAGCAAGTCATTTGGAATCTTCTAACTAACGCCATTAAGTTCACCTCTGAGGGCGGACGGGTGGATGTGAGTTTGGAGCGAGTTGAAGAAGGAGAGAAGGGAGAGAGATTCACTACTTCCCTCTCCTCCTCTTCTTACGCTCAAATCACTGTCACGGATACGGGTAAGGGCATTCCCCCTGATTTTCTGCCCCATGTATTTGAGCAATTTCGCCAAGAGAGTTCTGCGACAACTCGACGCTTTGGTGGGCTGGGGTTAGGGCTAGCGATCGTCCGCTATTTGGTAGAACTGCACGGTGGCACAATACAGGCAGACAGCTCCGGTGAAGGACAAGGAGCCACCTTTACCGTCAAATTACCACTAATGCCTCATCAACCGATAACGCAGCCAGACCCGAAACCCTCTGAATTCTCTCTGGATTTGCAAGGTACTCGCATTCTGGTCGTGGATGATGATGACAATACCCGCGAGTTTCTTGCTTTCTTGCTAGAGCTACACGGGGCAAATGTGATTGCTACAGCAACCGCAAGTGAGGCACTCACGACACTCACGCAGTTCAAACCAGAGGTGTTGTTGAGTGATATTGGGATGCCCGATGTGGATGGCTATATGCTAATGCGCCAGGTGAGAGCTTTGCCAGCAGAGCAAGGGGGAACAATTCCTGCGATCGCCCTGACGGCCTATGCCGGAGAACTTGATTATCAGCAGGCCATGGCAGCAGGCTTTCAACAACACATAGCCAAACCGATCGACCCCCAGGTATTAATCCAGGCGATCGCTTCCCTCTTAGAGCAATCCACCGCCACCTAACCCAGTTTCAACGGATGGTGATTCGATAGATAAGTTGTCTTATCTGTTTGCCGAAATCATCGTTATTACATGGCAAGTTAATTCTGAACATTAGACGGTAGCCCACTTTCGTAAAGGATAGATAAAATAGGTGGTGACCAATTTTTTAATCCCCTATGTCAACCATCCCTCGCTTCCTCCGCTGTCCTAACTGTGGCTCCGATGACATCATCATGAAAAATGGCACGACCCGACGGGGCAAACAAAATTATAAATGTCGCGACTGTAGTCGCCAATTTGTTGAGAATCCCCAGTGGAAACGTCGAGAAGCGGACAGCACCACGATGTTATCAATCCCCTCTCCCTGCAATGCTCGGTGTAATCCAAACCCCGAAAATCCCGCTTCATAGGCGCTATGTATCTCTGCTCCTGGAAAAAATTGATGCAGTTGTTGTCCTAACTGCTCTGGTTCTGCTGGGGTTGTCCATCGTTTCACCTCCATTTGTTTCACTCGTGCCACAACTGAATACGTTCGCTTATGAACATCGATACCCACATACACCGTCTCACCGATATATGATCTGGGTTGTGCGGTGGATTTCATACAAGTTTCCTCGCTTGATGGGTTTGTATACTTCAAGCTTATGGGTGACTTGTCTCACCGCACTTTACTTTTTCATCATAGGGACAACCTACAAGATCGGCGATCGCACTTCATTTGTTTGAGAATTGCTATAACCCTATCCGCCATTTCTGATTATTGCTGGGATTCGGTAATGAAGTCACCGATCACCGTAATTACTAAAAAAATTCCGGCAATGGTAACGCCAATGACGCGACTGTGGGTAGTAGCCAGAACCACCAGCGCCAGTACGATCAGGGTAGGAAGTTTGTTCTTTACAAACACATCCAAAACATTTCTCAGGTCGCTACGCAGTTTGTCTCGTGCAGCCAAATTTTTCTGGTCCGTAAAGTATGCCAGGATTTGCCCTGTTGTGATCAGCAAAAACAGTTTGCTGCGGGTGGCAGCGTAAAAATCAGGACGGAGTTCCAGGGCACGATCAAAATCGGCGATCGCGGCTTCTGCCCGCCCCAGCCTTCGTAAGGTTAACCCCCGTTGATGCCATAGTTTGTAGTCATCGGGACTGAGTTCTAACGCCTGGTCATAACTTCCCAAGGCTTCTGAATGGCGGTTTAATTTTTTCAAAGCAGATGCCCGATAGACCCAAAGTTCATGGTCATCAGGGTTTAGCTCAAGGGCGCGATCGCAACTGGCAATTTCTTCTTCATAGCGGTTTAGCTGCTTTAGCACCAGTGCCTTAACTCGCCAGTTGTTAAACTCATCCGGTTTCACGGCAAGTGCCTGATTACAACTCTCCAAAGCTTCTTCAGGGCGATCATTTTTTGCCAGCGTAACAGCACGCAAGCTCCAGAGGTGATGGGCATCGGGTTTAATTTTCAAGGCGTGATCATAGCTTTCCAGTGCCTCCGCGTAACGGCGCAGACTAGACAACAAGCCAGCCCGTTCTCTCCAGGCATAATAGTCTTCCGGCTCAAGCTGAAGCAACTGGTCGTAACTGAACAGCGCTTCTTCATAGTCACCAATTTCCTTTAGTGCCCGCCCCCGACTTCTCCATAGGTGGGCATCTTCCAGGGTCAACTCCAAGGCTTCTTCATAGCTAGCCAGCGCTTGCCGCTGTCGCCCCATCTTCAGCAGCGCATCCCCCCGATTTCTCCAGGCTTTAGCGTCAGCAGGGTTGAGTTGAATCATCTGGTCATAGCTAGCGATCGCCGCCTCATACCGTTCCAACTTTTCCAGAGAGATTCCCCGGTGGTACCAGGCAGCACAAAAACCGGGAGTCAGTTCTAGTGCCTGGTCGAAACTGGTCATTGCCGCTTCAATTTGTCCCAGGTGGTGCAGGGCAATCCCCCGTTTGAGCCAGATGGTGTGGGCATCGGGTTTAAGTTCCAGGGCGCGATCGCAGTTGGTGACTACCTCCTCGTATCGTTCCAGTTTTCTCAGCGTATTTCCTCGCTCTACCCAGGCACGATAGAAGTCTGGTTTAAGTTCCAGGGCGCGATCGAAACTGGCGATCGCTGCCTCATACTGCTGGTCACCTGCCCTTGCCTGTCCCTCCTGGTAAAACAGCAATGCCCGAATTTCCCCAGGTGTGGCGGCGTCCTCCAATTTCTGACGACGTTCCTCCGCGGTCAGGACGGCGTAGAACTCATAGTCCACTTCTGAAAAATCATCGGTTTGGCTCATAAGGTCGCCCAGAAATAGTAGACTGACTGACGGGGGATTTTTAGGTGGGAGGTGGGAGGTCAGGGTTGAGCGATCGCTCTGGAATTGTAACTAACCCCACATCTCATATAGCGTTTCCTTTCTGGGTGAGGTACATTTCATCTGTTTGACTCAAGGATTCTACGGCTATCCATGTACCTCACTGGATTCAAAAACGCTATAACACTGACTGAAATTCCTTCGATCTCCTTTCCTCTATTCTCTTCCCCTAGTTTCCCACTACATTTACCTACCACCCACCACCTTTTTGCCCCTGACCCCTATCTCCTACCAAAATCTTTCTATGAACACAGAACTTGACCCCAGTACACAAATGAAACAGCAAGTTGGAGAAGCGGCTGCGGCTAAGGTGCAGTCAGGTTCTATTGTAGGCTTGGGAACCGGGTCAACGGCTGCATTTATGATCCAGGCATTGGGTGATCGCCTCAAATCCGGTGATCTGAAAGATATTAAGGGAATTACAACTTCGTTCCAGGGAGAAGTGCTGGCGCGGGAATCTGGCATCCCTCTAACCTCATTAAATGAAATCGATCATATTGATATTGCGATCGATGGTGCCGATGAAGTAGATCCGCAAAAGAATCTGATTAAGGGGGGTGGGGCTGCTCATACTCAAGAAAAGTTGGTGGCAGCCTTTGCAAAGCAGTTCATCGTCATTGTAGACAGTGGCAAACTGGTAAACAAGCTAAATTTGGGCTTTTTACTGCCGGTAGAAGTGCTGCCGATGGCTCTGAACCCGGTTTCTAAGGCAATTGAGCAATTGGGTGGTAAACCCCAACTGCGGATGGCAGTCAAAAAATCTGGACCCGTTGTGACTGATCAGGGCAACCTGATTTTAGATGTTAAGTTCGAGAATGGCATTGACAATCCGGCTGAGTTGGAAAAGACCCTCAATAATATTCCAGGGGTGCTGGAAAATGGACTGTTCATCGGGTTAACTGATTTAGTTCTGGTGGGTGAAGTCGTTGATGGTAAGCCCGTTGTACGGGAGATGTAGAATTTTGCATCCCGTTCAGTAGCTATCTTCAGTCAAATATGGGAATCCTAGGGTGTGATAAGCGATACCCGGAAACTCCCATGCGTGTCGATCAAATTTTTCTTGATCTGCTTGATTGGATTAAGCGTGTTCTTGTATCTAAGCAGGATAAAGCGGTTCACAAGCCCTATGAAATTCTCAAGCAATACCGGGGTAGACAGGGAATTCTCAAGCTAGTCGTGCGTGATACACCTCGTGCTGTCCGTACTTATATTTTTTCGCCTTTTCAGGAACCTCAGACCAATCGTGTTCAAGTCAAAAAAGACATTCACATTTGTCTGGATCATCTTTGGCAATCCACGCAAACCAAACCTAGCCAGCAAAACCCAGCGAAGTCTCAGAAGTCACGTTCCAGGTTTGCCAATAGCCATCGGATTACGATTTTTGAAGCTTCCCGTTTTCTCAATAAAGATGGAACCTATGACACCAACCAGATTTATTGTGAAGATCTGAACCTGGTGGGTAAGGCTGCTTATCGAGATCAGCTAGCCATCCCGATTGTGGATGATCTGTCAATGATCTTGAAAGAGTTTCCAGTCGATACGATTGATTGGAAGTTTGAGATTGAAACGGGCTGCAAACGTTATCTAGGCTCTCACTGGAAGCCGAGCCAATCACAAGATCTGAATGCGGTTTAAAGGTGAAGGCTGTTCAAGGTTAATCAGTGGCTCTGTGCTATGAACGAGCCACTAAAGTTACGATCGCGCCTAATTCCAACTATTCCATCTCCCCTCAAATGCTTTAGCATGATCCAATGGAATACAGACGATTTGGACGTACAGACCTTCAAATACCCGTCTTCTCCTGTGGCGGGATGCGGTATCAGTATAAGTGGCAGGACTTACCCCTGCGGGAGGTTCCCCGTGACAGTCAAGATAATTTAGAGGCTACGATTCGGCGATCGCTGGAAGTCGGCATCAACCATATTGAAACTGCACGGGGCTACGGTAGCTCCGAAATGCAGTTGGGGCAGATCTTACCCACCCTTCCCCGCGAAGAGTTGATTGTTCAGACTAAGATCTGCCCTGAAGCAGATGCAGAGCAGTTTCGTCGAACCTTTGACCAATCCCTTGCCTACCTCAAGCTCGACTACGTTGACCTGCTGGGCTTGCATGGCATTAACACCGATGAACTACTGAGCGACTCCGTTCGTCCGGGTGGCTGTCTGGATGTGGTGCGGCAATTGCAAAAAGAAGGCAAAGTACGGTTTGTTGGCTTTTCTACCCACGGACCGACGGATGTGATTGTGCGGGCAATTGAAACCAATCAGTTTGACTATATCAACCTGCACTGGTACTACATCAATCAGACCAACTGGCGGGCAATTGAAGCGGCGACCCGGTTCGACATGGGCATCTTCATTATCAGCCCATCGGATAAGGGAGGAATGCTTTACAATCCCCCTTCACGCCTGGTCGATCTTTGCGCTCCTTTCAGCCCCATCATGTTCAATGACCTGTTTTGCCTCAGCCATTCCCAGGTCCACACCCTCAGCATCGGTGCTTCCTGCCCCCAAGACTTTGACGAACATCTAAAAGCTCTGGAATTTCTGAATAGAACCGACGAAGTCTTACCCCCCATCATTGAACGGTTGGAGCAGGCAGCGATCGCCCGGTTGGGCGAAGCGTGGTACAAAACCTGGCACGTTGGGTTACCCAACCCTTCAGAGACCCCCGGCGGTTTGAATATTCCAGTCCTGTTGTGGCTCAGGAACCTGGCGATCGCCTATGACATGGTTGACTTTGCCAAAGCCCGGTACAACTTATTGGGGCAGGCAAATCACTGGTTCCCCGGTGCCAGAGCCGAGCAAATAGATCGGGGTGCTTTGAAAGCATGTCTGGCTCACAGTCCCCATGCTGAAGTCATTCCAGACCTTTTGATCGAAACCCATCAACTACTTGCTGATCAGCCTGCCCAGAGACTTTCCCAACAGTAGGGGTCTGTTAGACTCTCTATGGGACCTATTTGTCCTCTACCAGGTGGAGCAAAACATGGCAGACACACTTGCAGGTAAGGTGGCATTGGTGACGGGCGGTTCACGGGGTATGGGGGCAGCGATCGCCAAACGGCTTGCCCAGGATGGAGCTGCTGTCGCGCTTACCTACACGAGTTCGCCCCAAAAAGCTGAAGAGGTGGTACACGCGATTGAAGCCGCCGGGGGAAAAGCTCTGGCAATTCGGGCGGACAGTGCCGATGTGGCAGCGGTAAAAAACGCCGTTGCCGAAACCGTCAACCGCTTTGGTCGCCTCGATATTCTTGTCAATAATGCCGGAGTTGCCACTCTAGCGCCAATTGACCAGTTCTCGATGGAGGAGTTTGAGCGTTTGTTGGCAGTCAACGTCAGGGGTGTGTTTGTGGCAACCCAGGAGGCGGTTCGTCACATGGGCGAGGGCGGACGGATCATTATGATTGGCAGCATTAATAGCGATGTTGCCCCTTTTGTTGGCTGTTCGGTCTACGCCCTGACCAAGGGGGCGATCGCCAGCTTTACCCGCGGTCTTGCCCACGATTTGGGGGCACGCGGTATCACTGTGAACAACATCCAACCCGGTCCCATTGATACCGATATGAATCCGGCGGATGGTTCTTTTGCCGAGGGGCTGAAGCAGATGATTGCCCTCGGTCGCTATGGACAAGCCAACGAGGTCGCTGGGCTGGTTGCCTATCTTGCCAGTCCTGAAGCTGCCTTTGTGACAGGTGCAAGCTGGAAGATTGATGGCGGTCTGACGGCTTAGGAACATGGTGCGTCCGGCTCCAGTAACCTGACCAAAACCCAATAAGCGACCTTAAAAGCGATTCAAAAACCTGAACTTGCGGTCCAAACTCATGCCAGAAACCCTTGCTAAGAAATTTGACCGTACACCCAAATGGGGATTGCTATAGTGCTTCATGGCAGTTTTCCGATAGGCTTTAGTCTAACCATTAGGGTCGTCGATGAAAGCGAAAGATCTGATTCCATTAATTCTCCTTGTCTTTGTCCCTATTTCGGCGGCTGCCGACTTTTTGCATTGGGGATCTACAGCAGTTTTTGTGACCTCTGCTCTGGCGATCGTGCCTCTGTCCATCTGGCTCAGTACGGCAACTGAAAAAATTGCGGTTTTTACAGGTCCATCCATTGGCGGGCTGGTGAATGCATTCTTTGGGAATGCAACTGAACTGGTAATTGCCCTCGTTGCGCTGAGAGCCGGATTGATTGAGATTGTCCAGGCCAGCATTACAGGCACTATCCTGAGTGACTTATTGGTGCTGATGGGACTTGCCATGTTTACAGGGGGATTGCGTTATAAAGAACAGGAATTCAAACCAATTCTGACCAAGGTAAATGGCTCGTCGATTACACTGGCAGTGATTGCGATCGCCCTCCCCACACTGGTCATTACCACCTCCGGTAGATTTGATGAGGTGGACATCCCCGATATCTCCCTGGCAACGGCAACCGTATTAATAGTGGTTTATGGCTTAACCTTGTTATTCTCTCTCAAAACACACAGCTATCTTTACGATGTCGGACTGGCGGACGAGGATTTAATCGATTCCCCAGAAAACCCCAATGATGCATCGCCTCAAGCCTCAAAAACAACAAAGTTAATGATCTGGATTATCGTGTTGTTGCTTTCAACCGTTGTCGTTGCCTTTGAATCGGATCTGTTTGTCAGTGTGGTGGAGCCAGAAACCAAACGCTTGGGATTGACACCCCTGTTTACTGGGGTAATCGTGATTCCCTTTATTACAGACATTGCAGGCTTTGTCACCGTTACCCGACTTGCCATAAAAAACCAGATGGATCTCACAGTTGCCACCGCTACCGGCGACAGTCTTCTGGTTGCCCTCTTTGTTGCCCCTGTGCTGGTTTTTGTCGGTCAGTTCATTGGTCAACCGATTGATCTCAACTTCAATCCGTTTGAAGTCGCCGCCCTGGCGATCGCGGTGTCAGTCACCAACCTGATCAGTTCTGGTGGACGCTCTAACTGGCTGGATGGGGCTTTACTTCTGGCAACCTATCTTCTTCTGGGAGTGGCATTCTATTACCATCCTGCCTGACTTAGGTAGCAGGGATCAGAGTATGGGATATAGCTTGCTTCCCGCAGGGTGGGCTAAATCACACATTCAGCAATGCCGATGTACTGAAAACCGGGATGAATTGGAGCAAAGGCTTCGATGCGATCGCTCAGCCGCATGGTTGAGCCTCCCGTAGCTTTTTTATCCCCAGAATTAGTCATACCTTTTTTTCTTCCAGAGAAGACTCTCACTGTTTATTTCGAGGCAGCTTTGAATCGTCTACCGTGCCAGAATGTTGGGGACTTATAAAACCTCCAATAAAAGGGTATGCCCAACCTTTCGCCATCCGGCTTTAGTTTCAGCAAGCTTTCTATCCGTCGTCATATTGGCATTCTGATGTTGATGCTGACGGTGCTGGTTTTGGGCTTCTTTTTCCTGGTTCGCCTGCCAGTTGACCTGCTGCCCTCCATCACCTATCCCCGGATTGGTGTGCGTCTGGATGCACCAGGCATTTCCCCGGAAGTTGCCGTCGATGAGATTACTAAGCCACTGGAGCAGGCACTATCCACCACGGAAGGGGTCGTTCAAATCTATTCTCAAACCCGTGAGGGACAGGTCAGTCTGGACTTGTTTTTTCAACCAGGAAGCAATATCGACCAGGCGTTGAACGACGCAACCGCCACTTTCAACCGCTACCGCAACCGGTTGCCAGACGATTTGGAGTCTCCCCGGATCTTCAAATTTGACCCAACTCAATTGCCAGTCTATGAGTTTGCGCTAACCTCAGCCAGCTTGCGTGATGTGGCATTGCGGGTGTTTGCGGATGAAGAACTTGCCCGCGAGTTAACCGTTGTGCCAGGGGTTGCTTCTGCGGATGTCTCTGGTGGATTAAGGGAGGAAGTGCGGGTCAAAGTAGACTTGAATCGCTTGCAGTCGCTAGGGCTGGGGGTGAATGATGTCCTGGATGGGTTGAGAAAACGAAATCAGGATATTTCTGGCGGACGCATCTTAGGGCAGAATGCTGAACCGTTGACCCGTTCAGTCGGGCGATTTCGGAATGCAGGCGAGATCCGAGAAGTGCAGTTTGAGGTCAGGAGCCAGGGGGTAGGAGTTGGGAGTCAACCAGGAAATGCAACTCCGAACTCCGGCATCCCAACTCCGAACTTGTCCCAACAGGTTTACCTGCGAGACTTTGCCGAGGTGATTGACGGGACGGAAGAAGAGCGGGTGTTAGTCAACCTGAATGGAGAACCTGCCGTTAAGGTCAGTATTCAGAAGCAACCAGAAGCGAATACGGTGCAGGTCGTGGAAGGGGTGAAGCGACGGATTGAGGAGTTGCGTCAGGCGGGGTTGATTTCGGAAGACATGGTGATTACGCCCACGCTGGATGAGTCACGCTTTATCAACAACTCGATCGCCAATGTCACCACAGCAGGACTATCCGGGGCACTGCTGGCAGCGATCGCGGTTTTTCTCTTCCTTGGTTCTCTGCGGCAAACCTTGATTATTGTGATTGCCATTCCCCTGGCAAGTCTGGCAGCAGTGATTTTGATGGGGTTTTTTGGGTTGTCGCTGAATATTTTTAGTCTGGGTGGGCTGGCGCTTGGAGTTGGCATTGTGGTAGACAACTCGATCGTCATGCTGGAAAACATTGCCAATCGGGTCAGTCAGCATTCCTTCATGGAGAATGGGCATTCTTCCCATGGAAATGGCAATGGAAATGTTAATGGCAATAGCAATGGCAATGGCAGTGACAATGGACGAGCAACAAGGGGCGATGCCGGAGAAGATGGGGAGACGGCTCAACCTGAAACCACTCGAAAAAGCCAAATTCTGCGGTTGGCTGAGTCCAGCGGCGAGGAAGTAGAATCCGCTCTGGTGGCATCGACTGCAACAAACCTGGTATCGGTGTTGCCGTTTTTACTATTGGGCGGATTTGTTTCCCTGTTGTTTAATGAACTGATTCTGACGATCAGTTTTGCGGTAGCCGCTTCCTTGTTTATTGCGCTGACGGTTGTGCCGATGATGACTTCGCGGTTGTTGACTGTGCGCTGGTCTAGTCAGATGAACCAGTTCTGGCTGATCCAAACATTCAATCGCAAGTTTCATGCGCTCACCCTGTCTTACGGAATGTTACTGGCAAGGCTATTGCGACGGCGATCGCTGGTGATTGCGGTAGCCGTGCTGATTCTGGGTGGGAGTAGCCTGCTGATGGTGGGTCAAATTCCCCAGGAGGTGTTGCCTCGCATCAATACGGGACAGGCAACCCTATTTGCCCAGTTCCCGCCCGGTACGTCTCTGGCAACCAACCGCCGGGTGATGGAAACGGTTGATCAGATTGTGCAAACCCAGCCAGAGACTGAGTATGCTTTTACCACTATGGGGGGCAATATTTTTGCCAGCTTTGTGTTCTCCAACCCCACGCGCAGTTCGAGTACCATTACTCTGAAATCGGGAACGGATGTGGTTGCCTACACCCAGCGAGTCAGTCGAGAACTGGATCAACTCAATCTGGCAGGAATTCGTCTGCGGTTGGTACCTGGTAATGTGCGGGGGCTGAATTTGAACAACTCCCCAATTCGTAATGCGGATGTGGATGTGGTGCTGCAAGGGCAAAATCCTGAGGTGTTGCGTCAGGCAGGGCGGCAAGTACTGGCGGCTCTAGATGAACAGGCAACGTTAGCGAACTTCCGCCCAGATGGAGATGATCGCCAACCGGAAGTGCAGATCAATCCCGATTGGGAACGAGTCGCTGCCCTGGGGTTGACTGCCCAGGATATTGGCAATACCTTGCAAACGGCGATCGAGGGTTCAGTTCCAACTCGCCTCCAGCGCCAGGATCGTCTGGTGGATATCCGGGTGCAGCTTGACAAAAATCTGGTACAACAACCCTCTCAACTACGGCAATTGCCCCTGTTTGCCAGTAACAAAGCGCTGGTGCAACTGGGAGATGTGGCTCGAATTGAAGAAGGACAGGCTCCCGGTGAAATTCAGCGAATTAACCAGCGTCCGGTTTTTTTAATCGCGGGCAACTTAAACAAAGGCGCAAGTTTGGGGGCAGCCCTGTCCCAAGTAGAAACCACCCTGTCTGAGCTAGATCTACCGGAGGGAGTCACTGTTCTACCGGGTTATGCTGCCCGAACCAACCAGGAGTTGCAAGCATCGCTCAAGATTTTGGGGATGCTGGCAGCCTTTCTGGTATTTGTTGTGATGGCGGTGCAGTATAACTCTCTGGTTGACCCGCTGGTAATTATGCTGACGGTGCCCTTAGCCCTGGCAGGTGGTATTTTGGGGTTGTTCGTGACCCAGACGGCGATCGGCATTACGGTTCTGGTTGGTGCGGTTTTGCTGGTGGGAATTGTGGTGAACAATGCCATCATCATGGTTGAGACGGCAAACCAGATCCGGGAGCAGAAATCGGTTGACCGTGCCACCGCCATCCTGAAAGCCGCGCCCCAGCGTCTCCGCCCGATTATGATGACGACGATTACAACGGTGTTGGGGCTGTTTCCGCTGGCACTGGGTCTGGGAGAAGGGTCTGAGTTTCTTCAGCCATTAGGGATTGTGGTTTTTTCCGGCCTATCCCTGGCAACCTTGTTAACCCTGTTCATCATTCCCTGCTTCTACGTTCTGCTGCATGAGTCGATTGGAAAGCTGCCAGGGCAAGCAGGAGTTAGGGTACCGGGTATGGGGTATCCGGTGTTGGGTCGTAGGGAAGTGAGGGAAAAAGGGGGAAGGGGGAGGAGTTGAGAGTTGAGAGTTTTGAGTTGGTGATGTAGCAAGGGAGCAGACAGGGCGATCGCTATAGATCAGGAGGGTTGTGGAGCATAGTTGGTGAAGCTTTCAGAGTTAACTTAATTGACTGCGGAACTTATAGACGCTGATACTCATCAGAATGACGGCAAACCCCAATAGTGCCAGGGCATTTATCCAGAGCACTTCCAGTCCCACTCCTTTGAGCAGAATTCCCCGAATGATAGCAATGTAATGACGCAGCGGATTGAACAGCGACAGGATTTGGAAAAACAGGGGCATAGTTTCGATGGGTGCGATCGCCCCGGAGGTCTGAATCAGTGGCAGGTTGATAAAAAATGCCGTCAGCACCACCTGCTGCTGGGATTTAGAAATCGTTGCCAGCATAATTCCCACACTGATGCCGACAAACAGGTACAACCCTGAAAGCACCATAAACAGCAAAAAACTGCCCCGAAACGGGACACCAAATACGGCTCGTCCAATCGTCAACGCCAACAACACATCCCCCATCATTAGGACAAATAAGGGCACAATTTTTGCCAGCAAAATTTCCCACGGTTCCGCCGGGGTCATGAGCAACTGTTCCAGCGTACCTGTGTCCTTTTCCTTCACCACTGTCACGGCTGACACCAGCGTTCCAATCAACGTGATCACCAACCCCATCACCCCCGGCACAAAAAACCAGCTACTCGTTAACCCTGGATTGTAGAGAAACGTCACCTGGGTAGTGACTGGCAACGTCACTGGGTTGAGCGCAAGACTACGATTGTATTGCTGAATAATTTGCGTCATGTAACCGCTGGCAATCCCAGCGGTGTTGGCATCAACACCATCAATAAACACCTGCACCTCTGCCGTTTTTCCATCGGCAATATTGCGTGGAAACTCCGGTGGAATCACCAAACCCGCCGTCAGTTTTCCCATCTCCACCTGTTGTGCCAGTTCCCGCTCGCTGGTGGGATAAGTTTTGGCAATAAAGATTTTGTTTTCAGTTAAGGCAGAAACGAGTTCTCGACTGGCAGAGACATTCGCATAGTCCACCACTCCCAACGGTAAAAAACGCACATCTGGGTTGAGGGCAAAGCCATAAATCAATAGTTGCAGCGTGGGTGGAATGGTGAGCAACACCAGTAATTGTTTAGTCCGAAAAATCTGGTTCACTTCCTTGCGCACCAGTGCCCAGAAGCGGCTATCAAAAAAGCCTTTTAAGAAAAGGAGGAAGGATTTCATCATCAATAGGGCAATTGCATTTTCTTCAGTAAGCGACGGGAAATATTAAACAGTAAAAAACCGATCGCAAAAATCATCAAGATATCAAACCAGACACCAGCCCAACCAATCCCTCGCACAAAGGCATCACGGGTGACCACAATGAAATAACGGGCAGGAACAATGTTGGAAATGAGTGATAGGGGGAACGGAATGTTACTTAATGGGTAAATAAAACCAGACAATAGGAAAGCAGTCAGAAATCCGATCAGTGAGACTCCCTGAACTGCCGAATTCTGATTGTTGCTCCGTACACCCAAAAATAGTCCAAACATAATTGCTGCACTGAGGTAGATGGGGGTGCCAATCAAGAGTGGAGTTGGATCACCGGCAAAGCCCACTTGAAATACCACCCCCCCTAAACCCATGACAATGATTGCCTCACAAAGACCAACCAGAACATAGGCTAACCCCTTGCCCAGCAAAAGTTCTGAGGCGGTCAGGCTAGAGGCATAGACCTGTAAAATCGTGCCTTTTTCTTTCTCGCGCACCATAGCGATCGCCGCCAGCAATGATGGAAAAATCCACAGTACAACCGCATAAACTCCCGGCACAATGTAGAGGGATTCTTTGCGTCCAGGGTTAAACCACAGGCGAATTCTGGCTCTCACCCGGTCAACCCGATCCACTAAGCCATCATTGGTGAGAAAGAAATTTGTCGTTGCCTGAATGCTGTTTTTAATTACCCGTGCATTGTTGGCATCCGTTCCATCCACTAAAACCTGTACGGCGCTTGACTTATCTGCCTTAATCCGACGGCTAAAGTCAGGGGGAATAATCACGGCTGCTTTCGCAATTCCCTGATCCAGCGCTTCATCCACTGGAATATCACCCGACCACCGCACGGGCTGAAACTGATTGGTTGCAAATAAACGCTCAATATAAGTCCGACTTAAATGGCTACGGTCAAAGTCTTGAATCACCAGTGGAATATTTTTTGACTCTAACCGAATCGCAAAACCAAAAATGAATAGACTCAGTAACGGCAACAGAAAAGCTAGCCCTAACGTAATGCGATCGCGCCGAAACTGAGCAAGTTCTTTGACACACTGAGCAAAAATACGCTTCATGGACTCTCAACTCTCAACTTTTAACTTCATAATTCCTAACTCCTCTCAGTTCGCTGTACCGTTCCAATAAATGCATCCTCCAGAGAGTAGGGGATGGGGCGGAGAGATTGGATATGAATGTTACCCGATTGAAGAATTGACTGAAGTTCAGGAATATCGCGATCTGGATCGTCTACGACAACGTGGAGGCGATCGGCAAAGATGGAAACCCGCCACGGTTCTAAGGTCTGCTTGAGCAAATCGGATGCTGCCTGGTTATAGTCGGGTTTAATTTCAACCAATTCGCCGGGTTGAGCCGCCTTAATTTGGCTGGGAGAACCTTCTATCACCGTTTCGCCTGCCACCAGAAAACTCATGCGGTTACACTGCTCTGCTTCTTCTAAATAGTGCGTAGTAACCAGGATGGCAGTGCCGCGACGGGCAAAGTCATTAATCAATCGCCAGAACTGCCGCCGCGCCAGGGGGTCTACTCCCGATGTGGGTTCATCTAGAAACAGAATCTCCGGTTCGTGCATGACCGAAGCCCCAAAGGCGACCCTCTGTTTCCAGCCGCCGGGAAGTTGCCCGGTGACGAGGTTTTCCTGCCCTTCCAGCCCACAGGTTGTAATCACCCAGTCAATCTTGTCCTGTTGCAACCGACGGGGAATGCCATACACTCCCGCATAAAATTGCAAGTTTTGTAGAATCGTCAGATCGTCGTAGAGCGTAAACTTCTGGCTCATGTAGCCAATCCGTCGCCGCAGGGTCTGACTCCGCAAGTTACCCGTTTCGCCACCGAGGGCAATATCCCCAGAACTGGCTTCCAGCAATCCACAGAGCATTTTAATCGTCGTTGTCTTCCCAGCTCCGTTGGCACCTAGTAACCCAAAGATCTCGCCGTATTGCACCTCCACATTCACATTTTTGACCGCCTGGAAATTCCCAAACATCCGGTTCAGGTTGCGGGCGTAAATAGCAGGGGTTGTGGAAATGCGATGAGTCGCCGTCTGGCGCGTTTGGGGAAATGGGATAAAGGGTGGGGCAGACCCCTGCTGACGCAAACGGGTCACAAATACGTTTTCCAGGGTGGGCTGCATCCGGTCAATCTGTTCGATCGACAGTTGGTGGTGATTAAACAGTTCGCGTACCTGGGTTTCTCCTACCTCAGGATCGCTAACTAGAATATCGAGGCGATCGCCAAACGTCTGCACATCCACAATTTCGGATTTTAGATTTTGGATTGGGAATTTTCTCCCGTCACCCCTCCTCTGCTCCTCTTCCCCCCCTCTCCCTCTCTCCCACCCCTCCATCAACACCTGCTCTGCCACCTGCAACTGGCTGGTACGGACTTCCAACCGATGCAATCCCAGGCTGTCCTTGAGTTCAGCCGGTGTCCCAATTTGCTGAATTTGCCCACCATAGATCAGCCCCACCCGGTTACAACGTTCGGCTTCGTCCAGGTAGGGGGTTGCGACCACAATGGTGACTCCTTCATCTGCCAGCGCTGCCAGCACATCCCAAAACTCCCGCCGCGAAACTGGATCAACTCCGGTGGTGGGTTCGTCCAGTAACAGCACTTCTGGCTTATAGATCAGGGAGCAACAGAGTGCCAGTTTTTGCTTCATTCCCCCCGAAAGCTGACCTGCCAGACGGCTACCAAACGGCTCCAGATCCATTAGACGGAGGTACTTTTGTCGCCGCTCCCTCAAAAGGCGATCGGGCACATTCCGTAACCCGGCGACGTAGCGCAGATTTTCGTCAATGCTGAGATCCGGGTACAGGGAAAACTGCTGTGTCAGGTAGCCAATGCCCAACCGGGCATCACGGGGTTTCTGCCCTAAAACCTGTACCGTGCCCAGCGTAGCTTCCATCACCCCACCCAAAATGTGAAAGGTGGTGGTTTTTCCAGCACCATCGGGACCAATCAACCCAAAGACTTCGCCCCTTTGAACCGAAAAGCTAATACCCTGTAGTGCTGTCAATCTGCCGTAACGTTTGTGCAGAGCTTCGACGTGGATAATGGGGTATGGGGAGTGCGGAGTGGGGAGTGGGTATTGGAGGTCAGAGAGATTTGGACTGGAAGGATTTTGCTGGCTTTTCATCACTTACCTCTACAGCTAAAACAGCAGAAAACCCTACCTCACCACCTCTCCCTCCACCCTGCGGCAACACCAAAAGCGAACACCCTCTCTAACAACCCACAACCCACAACCAATAACTAAACAATCAATAACTGCTTCGCCTTCACCCCACCCTGCGGGAACGCCAACGGCGACCCTTCTCTAACAACTAACAACTAACAACCAACAACCAACTCCCCCTCACTCCTCCCCCCTCACTCCTCCCCTTTCATCCAGCACAATTTCCGCATCCGCAGGCATTCCAGGTTTGGCATAGCCCGCCGGTTGGTCGATCGCAAGTTTGATGCCAAACACCTGTCTCACCCGGTCTTCCCGAAAGTAAATGTTTTCAGGGGTAAAGGAGGCTTGCGGGTCTACAGCGGCAACTCTGGCATTCAAGGGTTGGTTAGGGTTGGAGTCGAGAAATACTTTTGCCCGCTGACCAATGCGAACCTTACCGATATCTCCGCCAGGGACAAAGCCCCGCATATAAACCGTGTTCAGATCAATCACGCTGAGTAGAGTTCTACCACTGGTCACTACGGATCCCGGTTCTACTGTGCGGGCAGTGACCACGCCATCAATCGGGCTGGTGACATTCAGAAAAGCAATTTGTGCCTGGATCTGTTGCTGGGCAGCGATCGCATTTTTTACGTCCGCCTGGGCAGCTTGCAGAGCAGCGATCGCCCGTTTGCGCTGCTCCGTTAGGGCGGACAGTTGAGCACTGCGAATGGCGGGATTCAGGTTGGATGACTGCGCCAGCGCTAACCCCCCTCTGGCAGCTTCAACCTGTTTTCTCACTGCCTCGACCTTTGCCTGGGCGGTTTCGTAGGTGGTCTGTGCCTGATCAAACTGCTGGGCGGCTACGGCTCCTGCCTGGACGAGTTGGGCGGAGCGATCGCGATTAACCCTTGCCAGGGCTAACTGAGCCTGCGCCTCCTGTAACTGTGCCTCTGTGGTTGCGATGTTCGACTGCGCCTGGTACACCCGCCCCAGTGTGTCCTGTTGAGCCTGGACAACGTTGAGTTGGGACTCCCGCATTTGGCTTTCCACCACATCTATTTGTAACCGTGCCTGCTGTTCTTGCTGGCGAGCCGCCGCAATTCTGGCTTCAGCCCCCCGCAGTTGTGCCTGAATCTCATCATCGTTAATCCGCAGAATCAGTTGTCCTTTCTGCACTTCATCCCCTTCGCGCACAGCAACATAGTCCACTCGCCCGCCAGCCCTTGCGCCCACATCCGTTTCGTAGCCTTCAATCCGCCCACTCAACCGCAGCCCAGTTTCGATCGGGCGGGATAGAAAATACCAGATAGAGCCAGTGACAGCGGCGATCGCCACAATCCCGATTGGAATCAAAAACCTGGCGCGAGACTTTTGCTGCTTGGAGGCTAGCGGTTCAGTAGCCGGTGGAGACGGGGTGGGTGGGGAAACACTCTGACTCATTGCCAAGACCAAACACTGAGATTTGTAGAGGGGATGACAATCATACTAGACGGTCTAGTATGATTAGACAACGCACTTTTGAAAAAGTTAATGCAGGTTCAGATAGGGATTAGGTGTTAGGGATGGTAGACAGATTTATGCCAAGTTCTACTAGGGTGAGGCAGGGTTATTTTTTAAGGGTTTTCAACCTTTTACAGCAGTTTTCAAATGCGTAGACCACGGCAAAGATGGGGAGTAGGGAGTGGGGAGTGGGGAGTAGGAAATTGTGTGGCTTAACCAAATGAAAATCGCTGTAAGAAATTCTTGACAGACCACCAGCCGTTGTTTTTGCAGCTTTTATTTCTAGCTTTTGTCCCTATGCTTGAACGCTCTACTTCTCAGCCTGAAAATTTTCTCACTCACCCTTCGGAAAGTGCCGCAGGAGGAATTAATCAAAAGCGAGAGCAGATCTTGCAAGGGGCAATGCGAGTCTTTCTCACTTTGGGCTACGCCAGTACGAGCATGGACCGGGTGGCGACTGAAGCGAAGGTTTCAAAACAAACGATTTACAGCCACTTTCAAGATAAGGAAGGCTTGTTTAAGGCACTGATGGAGCGCGTCACGATTGATCGAGTGCGGGACCTGTTTGGTGAGGTAGAAGAACTGTCGGGTGAACCAGAAAGGGTGCTTCCCCGGTTTGCCACCGTACTCCTGACCGTCATGGCTGACCAGGACTATGTTTCGTTGTTACGACTGATTATTGCCGAGTCGGTGCGCTTCCCCGAACTGGCACAGCTTTACACCTGTACCGTGATTCAACGAGGGCGACACCTGCTCTCTCGCTACTTTAGCTCCAGACCCGAACTGGAAATTACTGACCCGGAAGCCACTGCCCAGATCTTTGTTGGCTCCCTGGTCTCCTATGTGCTGGCACAAAAAATTCTTCATGGTGAGCAAACGATACCGATTGAGCGCGATCGCATGATCAATAGTCTGATCGCTTTAATGCTGAAACATCAGCAGTCAGGCATCGCTGAATACCCCAACCACTAAATACCCCTATAGCGTTTCTTTATTAGCACCACCCGGTACAGAGACCTCAACCAGGCATTTATTTCTTGCTAACTTCAGTGATCACTGAGTAGACAAGAAACGCGAGCACAATCCCAGCCAATATCAGTTCAAACGACATGTCACAGCTCTAAAGTATCCTAGATAATGATTCGCCTAAAGTTTTTACTCCGACGTTGCTGGTTCAAGGGACGAAGATAGAAAATACTTGCCAGAAACTTTCACTTTAAAGAGTATAAACGCAACTTTATCTTCCTGATCTCTATCTCCACTCCCCCGCTGGTTGCAAGATTTTGGGCAATCATGTCATCATTAGTTCAAATGTATTGAGCGATCGCGGTTAGCCTCTGGGCTTGCAACCGGATTATCGTTGTTGCAGTGAATCATCAAAAGAATTCTGCTACCAACTGGTCATTTGGCTGCATCATGGAGTCTGTCAACACCCGCCCGGAGGGAGTAAGCGATTGTACCCCTATTGTCAGCCTACCCATCATCAGCCTACCGATTGTGAGCCTACCGATTGTGAGCCTACCCCAGTCCTGGACTCAACCATCCCCCCCTACCTGAACCCATCCATTTTCTAGGCAGATTAGGGAACCCCCGGCATGATTCTACTCCTCACAGATGTATTTCTGCTGTTGACCCAGGTTCTCCTGTGGATGGTGGTTGGGCTGGTCACCTGGTTTGTCCTGCTCAAAGCGCTGCCCAGGGCATTTTTGAGCCTGCTCGTTCTGCTGCTCATCCTGGTGGTACTGGCGCTTTCCTTTGTCAGCGGACCTCCCGTAGACGGCGGTGTTTTAGAGATTCTCTGGCGGATTATTTCCTTTCCCTTCACCCCATTGGGCTTGGGGATTATTCTGCTGGCAATCCTGCTTTCACCCAATAAGCTCAGTAAGCTCGTCCGCCGCATCATGCTGTTTGGTCTGATTCTCCTGGCACTGAGTAGCCTGCCGATTGTGGCTTATTATCTGGCTCAGGAATTGGAATTGGAGGCAATTGAACTGATTTGTCCGGCTCCGGCTTTAGACACTGGGGCACGACGAGTCATTGTTTTACTGGGGCAGGGCACTACTCGCCCCTATCTTAGACCTGCCACCGCTACCACTACCACCACCCAGGAAGGAGCCTGGCTCCCTCAAGATGGTTCCCTGAGTGAAGACGATTCTAGAATGCTGGCTCAACTGCCCCTGCGATCGCCCAACGCCAGCCCCCTCCTCCTGGCGGCGTTTTTACCTGCATCGAGTAACCCGTCTGGGGCTGTCCGCTCACAAATCCCACCATTCGGAGGTGTGGTTTCTAATGCTGCTCCCAGTCCGATCAATGGAGAAGAGTATCTCGTGGCACAGGCTCCGCGAGAACCAGGGAATGTCCGACCCGTTCAAGGCTCTCAAGATTTGGAACAACAAGCACAGGAACTAGAAAGACAGGCAGAAGAAATGAAGAGGAGAGCCGAACAAGGATCTGACAGACTGGATGAACTAAAGCAGAAAGCAACGGAAGGAGAGGATCGCATAAACGAAATGAAGAAGCGGGCAGAGGAACGGGCACAACGCGCCAGTGAGCTCAGAAAACGGGCAGAAGAAAGACGGCAAAGAGATCTTGAACGACAACAACGAGAATTGCCACCTGAAAGAAGAAGCCCCTCTCCAGAGCCAACGACTTCTCCCGCTCCGCAGGAATCCCCTGCTGGACCGCGCCCCAATATTGTCATCACTCGTGAGGCTTATGACGTTTTGACTGGGCAACCAGTGCAGTTGACTGACCGGGGAAACCGCCTCATCTATGCCGCCCAACTGTATCAGCAAGAATCGGCAAATAACCCGTTGATTCTGGTTAGCGCTTCAACCCATACCACTCGCAGACAACAGGAAGGGGAGAGACGGGAAGATATTTCTGAAGCCGCCGATGTTCAACGGTTTTTGACCACAACCATGCAGGTTCCCGCTTCTGGTATTCTTCTGGAACATAACAGCCGGTCGGTTCGTAGAAGTGCCGACAATGTAAGAAGGCTGCTGGCGGATCAAAATATTAACTTTGGTAATCAACTTACCCTGGTTATGACTGGCATGAATATGAACCGGGCGGCATGGACGTTCTGGCGGGCATTTGACAACAATACAACCATCGTGGTTCGCCCAACCGATTTTCACACTATTCCTTCCCCTGCCAATATTGGTGATTTAGCTACGGGAGCCGATCGGGTTGAGCGTCAGATTCAGGCATCCGACTTTTTGCCCAATGCGGATGCGCTCTACTTGAGTACGCAAGCGATCGACGAATACATTAGTTCTATCTACTATTTCCTGCGCGGCTGGATTAGACCCCTGCGGGATCCGGTCTGTCCCACTCCAAGTCAACCCGAACCCCCAACCCCAACTCCAACTTCAATTCCTGTCAATCCCCCGAGACCTCCTCGTCCTCCTGGAGGGCAATTCCCTCCCCCTGGACCGGGACCTGACGACGGGACACAGGTTACTCCTCCACGTAGGTGGTAATTTGCTAATTGCTCTCCTCCTTTCCTCCGCTCCTTCCCCTCGCCACTCCTGGTTCCCCACCCAGAAAGACCACATCTAACCGAGAATTGCTATAGGATCAGAGAGTTTCCGCATTGATAAGGTTCGTTCACAATGGCTCAATCCCGACTGCGAAAATTGGGGGCTTACCTCCGTCCCCACTGGAAACAAGCAGGTTTGGGTATCTTTGCGCTTTTCATTACCAATGCTCTGGGGGTCTACATTCCGCTGGAAATTCGGAATGGGATTGACAGATTGAGGGTGGTATTCAGTTTCGACCAGATTCTCCATTACGTGGTGGTGGTGATTGTGCTGGCATCGGCGATGTGGATCGTGCGAATGCTGTCGCGCGTCTGCCTATTTGGGGTGGGTCGCCAGGTTGAGTTTGACCTGAAACAGAAAATTTTTACCCACTTACTGGGGCTGGAACCCTCCTATTTTTCTGCCAATACGGTTGGAGACTTAATTAACCGGGCAACCAGTGATGTTGATAATATTCGTCGGTTACTGGGGTTTGCGGTGCTGAGTTTGGCAAATACCGTGTTTGCCTATGGTTTGACGTTGCCGGTCATGCTGGCAATTGATTGGCAACTAAGTTTGCTGTCGCTATCCGTGTATCCAGTCATGCTGGTACTGGTGCAGTTGTTTAGTAATCGTCTCCGTCTGGAGCAAATGACGGTTCAAGAAGAACTTTCCAACCTGAGTGAACTGATCCAGGAGGACATGAGCGGCATTGGGTTGGTCAAGATTTATGCCCAGGAGGAAAATGAACGACAGGCATTCCATCAAATTAACAAGCAACTGATGGATGCCAACCTGGATCTGGCAAAGACACGCAATCTTCTGTTTCCTTTGTTGCGCGGGTTAGCCAGTATCAGTCTGCTGATTGTGCTGTGGTTTGGTGGCAGGGCAATGGAAACGGGCAGAATTACGGTTGGTGATTTTATTGCCCTGTTGCTCTATGTGGGGCAATTGGCGTTCCCAACGGCACTGTTAGGGTTCACTATCACGGCATACCAGCGAGGTGAAGTCAGCATTGACCGGATTGAAACGATCCTGACGGTTGAGCCAAAGGTTCAGGATCAGCCGGATGCGATCGCCCTCCTGCGATCGGATGTGCGAGGTAAGCTAACTGCCCGTGACCTGACCTTCACCTATCCCTCGGTGGATGGACATACTCCGGTACAACCTGCCCTCAACCACGCCAGTTTTACGATTGAGCCACAGGAAACCGTTGCCATTGTGGGTCCGATCGGTTCGGGTAAATCTACCCTGGCAAATGCGTTGCCACGGCTGCTGGACATTGCCCCTGGTCAACTGTTTGTCGATGGCTATGACATTACCCAGGTGCGTCTGCACGACTTGAGAGGGGCGATCGCCTATGTCCCGCAGGACAGCTTTCTATTCAGTACGACGATCAAAAACAATATTCGCTATGGCGATCCGGGTGCAGATGAGGATCAGGTGATTGAGGCGGCAAAGCAAGCCCAGATCCACAGCGAAATTTTGAATTTTCCCCAGCAGTACAAAACCATCGTCGGTGAGCGGGGCATTACCCTCTCCGGTGGTCAACGGCAGCGAACCGCCCTCGCTCGCGCTTTACTGGTAGACGCTCCGATTTTGATTCTGGATGATGCCCTTTCCAGTGTAGATAACCAGACGGCGACTCAGATTTTGAAAAATCTATCGGAAGGCACCAACCGCAAAACCGTTGTGTTTATTTCTCACCAACTTTCGGCGGCTGCCAGTGCCGATCGCATTTTTGTCATGGATCAGGGGGCGATCGTTCAAATGGGCACCCATACCGAACTGGTTGAGCGATCGGGGCTTTACCAATCCCTCTGGAACCAGCACAAGCTAGAAGAGGTGCTGGAATAGTTTCAGTCAGGCAAATCATAGGTAGTGTAGGTCATGCGTAACCTTACTAAGCGCAATGACGGGATGTTATGCAGAAAAATCCGTAGGATCAATTCTTAATCAGCAGTGAATGCAACAAGTAACCTATGTGGACTGCACAGCGCGGGTTTTCGCGTTTAGGGCAAGAACAGCTACTGACTTCTGTATCAAATTAGAAAAATATGAGCAAGAAGCCAAAGGTAAAGAGACTCAATAGCACCAAAATCAGAGCAAAGATTGCTGGATAAGGGGCGTGATTCATTTGGTCAAGGTACGCATTAACTTTTTGGTCTTTCTCTTCAGGATGCCAAATCATTGGTTTCATGATTTTTACCTCGCCTAGTCAATTTTGAGGACTTGCTCACACCTTCAGCCTGACTAGCTAGATCAACAGCGGTAACGATCGCTGTTAGGAAATTTTTACAAGCGTTTTATGGATGACTTGTATTCAATGACCACTCTACTTAAAGGGTAAGTTATTGTTACTTTTTCAAATCTAAAAAGCCGTATAAACTTAACTCTTGTTATCAAAAAACACAGAAGTGTTGAATCCAGATATAAAACTTCATATTTCAGTGGACACTTCAATGGACAAGTGCCTCTGGGAGGAAATCATAGCTCCAGTGGACGATGGAGCAACGACGACTGAATTCTAATTGTAAATTAGCTAAACTTCTCCAACAATCGATGCCCATAAAAGGCAGGAATTTCCATCAACTCTAGAATCAAATAGGCAATCAGTACCACGTAGATTTGAATCATCACTCCGTTAACGCCTTTACAAATCAAGCGGTCGAGTTTGAGATGCATTTTCAAGAAATTCCACAGCAGTTCAATGTACCAGCGGTTACGATAGATTTCACCAATCTCCTCATTGCTCATCTGATCTAAATTTGTCGCCAAGAGAAACTCACTTCGACTCTCCAGGTCACAAAACCAAAAAACGCAATACCGTTCATGGTCAAGTTCGGTTTTAATGGTGTTTTTTATCCGCACGACGACGCGCTGTTGAGTGTCACTCAGATCAACCAAGAAATCCCAACATGCAAAGCCTATATCCATTATTCAAAAGCCGATCTCATGAATCATACTATTCACTGTTTCGGCA
>NZ_JBXBCF010000088.1:0-51114 GCF_056784235.1 Kovacikia sp. CALU 1929 | reverse complement strand
TCCAGGGCGTAAGCGCTTTTCTGGATCTGCCATATCCACCCTGACTTCAAAGCTGGTGACATTGGAGGTCACGGTTGCCTGAGCCGCAATCTGGGCTACTTTGCCCTGAAAGGTTTTATCAGAATAGGCATCCGCTTTGAGCGCGACCGTCTGCCCCACCTGAATCCTGCTAATATCGGTTTCGGCAACGTTTGCCACTGCTTGATAGGCAGAAGCCAGCGACAGAATTGACGAAGAGGTCGCAGAGGAAACATCACTGCCGGAGGTGGTTGGGGTGACAAAATCCCCCGGATCGGCAAACTTGCGAGTGACAATGCCGCTGAACGGAGCGCGGATAATCATATCTTCAATTTGCGTTTGCGCCGTTTTGAGGCTGCCCTGTGCCTGAGTCACCTGCGCCCGCGCCTGGTCAATATCTTCCTGACGGCTACCAGCCTGAACCAGCCTGAGTGCTTGTTGCGCCTCATCAACGGCTGCCTGGGCATTATCGCGGGTAGTCCGGTACTGATCCACTGCCTGAGCAGAAATTGCCCCAGCGGCATACAGTTGTTCGTAACGGCTTAGATCTGCCTGTGCCTGGCTCAAGGTCGCCCGTGCACTTCGCCAGCGTGACTCTGCCTGGGCAATCTCCTGGGGACGGTTGCCCGCCCTGACCCGCTCATAATTTGCCTGAGCCGCCGCCAGACTACCCTGCGCCTGGACCAATTGCCCTTGCAGATTTGAGTCGTCCATATATGCCACAATCTGCCCCGTCTGAACGTAGTCGCCTTCTTCGACCAGCAAGCTCCGCAGCCGGCCAGAATTTTTGGGACTGACATTGGTGGACTGCTTGGGTTGAATCGTGCCGTTGGCTGAGATGGTGATGGGCAACGTAACTCGCTCGGCGGAAACCGTCTGCATCTGGCGGCGGGCTTCCTGACGCGAGTTCACCAGCGTTTGACGATAGACAAGGTATCCACCGCCTGCCATTGAACCCAGCAGCACTAATCCGATCAGCCATTTGGTTGACCGATGCTTGAGCAAGCCCTTGGGTAAGAGCATCCAGTCAGTGGACTGGGGAGAATCTAGGGTCATGGGAGCCTTCCTTAGACGACAATCGCCTCTGACATACTTTGAGATTCCTTAGATGGCGTGGAGGGGTTGCCATCCCGACGGCGACGAATGCCTAATGCTTCCACCAGTTGCTCTTCCGTCACCCCTAGCTTTTGAGCTGCACCTGGAATATCCATGCGGGGACGACGGGGGCGATCGTCAGGGGAACGCCCCTCAGGCGGAGGACTGGGCGGGTTAGCCGGTACATCCAGCGCTTGTTTGAGCTGGCTCTCCGTCACCCCTAGCTTTTGGGCTGCTGCCGCAAAGTCAATCCGGCGACGTTCTCTTTTGGGTTTCCCCTGCTGCTCAGTGGTTTGAGCAAAATCTTGCGCATTCCCATCGGACTGAGTATTGCCCGCATCGGCAGCATTACACGCCCCTATCATCAACGGAACGGCTGCCAGCACCAACATTCGACGAATCACCATGACAAACCTCTTCAGGTTAAGAATGAGAAGCCAATTAATCTGATGTCTATGCTCTTGATTGAGCCAGATCAGAATGACAGCTTTCCCTTTCCCTGAATTACAGTTTTGTAATTTTGGTAGTGATACGTCGAACGCTTGTAAGTAGGTAGTCCTAATTAAATATAAAACCTTTGTAGGTTGGGTTGAGGCACAAAACCCAACACCCGCATGGGTTACGCTATCGCTAACCCATCCTACATTTGATTCTACCTGCCTACTTAGCTCTGCCTATGAGCCATTCCCTGTTACGACTACATTGCCTCGCCCAGGATGCGATCGTAAACCTTCAGCAAATAATCTGGCTTATAGGAGGTAATTCCATTCCCGGTGTAGATAAGCAGCACAGAGATTACCGCAACCGGAACGGAGAGGGGTAAATAAATCAAATGCTGGGGTTCGTTCTTCACCATCCGCTGAAGCCGCTCGAAGAACACCTGAATTTTCCCTTGCAGTCCACGCATCGGGTTAGGGTACTCCTTACCGGAGGCATCGGAGGCGTTCTCTTCACTGACGCGATCGGACGCTTTAGCCAAAAGACGATTTTGCCAGTAATAATCGTGACCAATCAACAGAAACCGCCAGAAGAAATGGGACAAGCCATTGGGGGGAGCATGGGTGGCACGCGCTTGGGGTTGTCGCCAGATGGTAAACCCGTCTTTCAGCAAATCGCAGGCATGAATGACACAGTTACCCCGATAGAGCGGTAGACCCGTCGGGATGGGATGGTCTAACAGGAATTGTCGCCGGAAGGCAACATTGTTGAGGAAATATTGGGAGGTCGGAGCGAGGGAGGTTTCGCCTGAGAACTGGGGAAAAATATAGGTGAGCGCCATCGCGGTGCTGTAGGGACCTACCCCGCGGGTTGTGGTTTCACCCGCAACGACCTGGGCTTGACCATCCTGGGCAAAGGTGGTGAGGATCGTTTTCAACCAGGACGGTTCATAGATGCAGTCAGAGTCTGCGTAGACAACAACCGTGCCGGTGGCAAGTTGGGCACCCAGCATCTTTGCTTCGTAGTATCCAGTCCCTGCGGGAGCGGGTTTTACTGTAATCCAGGGGTAGCGATCGCACAACTGCTGCCGCAATTCATCTGGAACATCGCCGCTATCAATTAGCAGAACTTCTCTGGCAAGGCTGGGGGAAATATCCTGATTGACGAGGGAAGCAAGGGACTTCGACAATCCCTCTAGATCGGCATTAACCAGGTTCTCAGTTTCAAGAATGATAGAAAAACTAGGAAGCATTTTGGCAGGAAATCTGTCCATCAATGCAAAGATATTAGGGCAATCATTATCTTAGTGTAAAGGTTCCGGCGAATCTGCCCCCAATCTCGTGAAATTGAAAACTGCTCTATGAATTTGATCCTTTTTCTTTTGCGATCGTCCTGGAAAATGGTGGCGATCGCTGTCTTCACAGGGTTCCTTAGTGGTGGTAGCAGCGCCGGATTGATTGCCCTGATCAGTCACGCGATTAGCCAGGAAACAGTCAATCTGGCTGGGATTGGTTGGGCATTTGTAGGGCTGGCACTGGTTTCTCTGATTACCAGTGTCTTTTCCCAGGTCATGCTGATCCGACTGGCGCAGGAAGCGATTTTTCAACTGCGCCTCAACCTCAGCCGTCAAATTCTTGCCTCAGAACTGGCACATCTGGAAAAGCTGGGTGTGCCCCGCTTACTGGCAACCCTGACCGATGATGTGCAGGCGGTGACAGATGCAGTGCGGTTGGTGCCATTTTTATGTATTGATCTGGCGATCGTGGCTGGGTGTCTGGTTTACATTACCTGGTTGTCCTGGCAGGTGTTTTTTGTCGTCTGTGGGATTACGTTTCTGGCTTTGAGTAGCTGCCGCTGGTTACTACGACGGGGAAAAGTGCTACTGGCACGGGCGCGGGAAGAGCAGGATTTTCTATTTAAGCACTTTCGGACGGTGGCGGAGGGTACCAAGGAACTGAAACTGCATTATTGGCGGCGGCAGGCATTTTTGCGGGAGGATTTGCAGCAGACGGCAGCCACTTACCGTCGGTTCAACGTCGATGGGTTAACCATGTTTGCCATTACGTCTAGCTGGGGCAAACTCATCTTTTTCTTTGCCGTTGGGTTTGTGTTGTTTGCCCTGCCCCGGTTTATGACCCTCAGTTCAGCCACGATTTCTGGCTATGTCCTGACCTTTACCTATCTGATGCTGCCGATGGATCGGTTAGTCAATCAGTTACCCGTCATGAGTCGGGCGGGGATTGCCCTCAGCAAGATTGAATCCCTGGGGCTTTCCCTCGCTAGCCGAGCAGAGACACTAGCCGTACCGGAACCGATTCACCAGGACTGGCGATCGCTCACTTTGAAATGCGTTACTTATACCTACCAAGTGGGCGAGGAAGATGCCTGCTTTGTTCTGGGACCCGTAGATTTAACTTTTCAGCCGGGTGAACTGGTATTTATTGTCGGGGGTAACGGCAGCGGTAAATCAACCCTGGCAAAACTGATCACGGGGCTTTACATCCCGGAGATGGGAGAGGTTTACCTGGATGGTCGTCAAGTCAATGGGGAGCAACGCGAGTGGTATCGCCAGCATTTTTCCGTTGTATTTGCTGACTTTTTCCTGTTCGATCGCCTGCTGGGACTGGATCGAGAAGACCTCGACCTTCAGGCAAAAGACTATCTGCGGCGATTAAAACTTGACCATAAAGTCTCTGTTGTGGACGGGCAACTCTCCACCACCTCCCTGTCTACCGGACAACGAAAGCGGCTCACCCTGCTGACTGCCTACCTGGAGGACCGCCCCATTTACCTGTTTGACGAATGGGCAGCCGACCAGGATCCCACCTTCAAGGAAATGTTCTACACCGAATTCCTGCCCCAACTGAGAAACCAGGGCAAAACGGTTCTGGTGATCAGCCATGACGACCACTACTTTCACATCGGCGATCGCTTGATCAAGCTGGACTACGGGCAGATTGAGTACGACCGACGATCAGAAGGGAAAAGCGTCGAGAGTTAAAAGTTTAGAACTTTGAATTGTAGCGCGATCGCACGGTTGGGTTTTCTGTGATCAACTCAACCTGCAAGATGGGCGATCGGGCTTTTACAGCGATTTTCATTTGGTTAAGCCACACGATTCCCTACTCCCCACTCTCTACTCCCCGTTTTTGCTGTGGTCTACGCATCTGAAAACTGTTGTAAGACAAGAGTCCACTGCGGCATAACGTTCCCAATTACCCGCCGGAAATAATCTTAGACATTCACAGACAAGCCCTTTACGGTCGGTGCCGTGAAATTATGGGGAGACGGGACTGAAGAAGAAGTTATAGACTCAACTTCAGGACTGGGAAACAGGGTGGGAGACGACTATGCATTGGGTGACATTTAATGTCTACTAACATATTGCATCGCCCCACCCTGTGCTTCTCTCGACAACGAATCCTCAGAGGTCGGTGCGGACACACCTTCCATAATCTTTTCGCCTTGAGTAGAAGCAATCCCAGTCGCAGCACCGACTGTAGATTGAGGATAACATTATGAGTCAGGGAGCGTATGCCGCTTATATCGGGATTGATTGGGCTGACCGCAAACACGATATTTATCTGTACAACTGCACAACAGGCGAAACAGAAGAGTCTGTCATTAGTTCACAACCCAATGCGATACAAGCCTGGGTAGAAGGGTTACGAAAACGGTATGGCAATGCTTTGCTGGCGGTGTGTTTGGAGCAGAAGCGAGGACCCTTGATTTATGCACTGTGCCAATATGAGAACCTGGTGCTTTATCCCATTAATCCACGCACTGTTGCTAACTATCGCAAAGCCTTTCAGCCATCTCGTGCCAAGTCAGACCCCATTGATGCTCGAATTCTCGTTGAATTGCTGCAAAAGCATCGCGATAAAATCCCAACTTGGCAACCCGAAAGTGCTCAGATGAGAGCCCTGCGGCAATGGGTTGAATCAAGGCGAATGTTGGTAGGTGAGAAGGTGCGTTTAACCAATCGTCTGACTGCAGCTCTCAAGAACTACTATCCACAAGTGCTGGATTGGTTTGAGGACAAAGACACGCAGGTATTTTGTGAGTTTCTGGAGCGCTATCCCAGCCTCAAAGCGGCTCAAGCCGCAACTGCACAAGAATTAACTCAGTTTTTTCGTTCTCATCACGTGATTCGCCACAGTGCGATCGCCCGTCGCATTGAACAAATTACTGCTTCAGGAATTCCCTTAACTGAAGACCGAGGGATTGTTGAACCGATGCAATGGTTGGTGAAGACCCTAATGGGTCAATTAAAATCATTGCTGTTGCGCTTAAGCGAACTGACGCTCAAAATCGACCAATGCTTTAGGGCGCTGCCTGATGCTGCTTGGTTTGCCGCCCTGCCTGGATCTGGAGAGCATTTAGCGCCTCGACTACTAGCGGCCTTTGGTGAAGATAGATTCTCTTCGAGACGGCAGAGCCGAACGCGCTTTGACAATGCCCAGCAGATGATGTGTTATTTCGGCATTGCCCCGGTCAGAGAAAGTAGCGGTAAAAAGAATTGGGTGCATTGGCGCTGGAGTTGCCCAATTTTCTTAAGGCAAACTTTTGTCGAGTGGGCCAATCAAAGCCGACATCACTGTGCTTGGGCGCAAGCCTACTATCAGAGGCAGCGTGCAAAGGGGAACTCTTATCCTGCCGCTATGCGTTCTCTAGCATTCAAATGGATACGCATCTTATTCCGCTGCTGGAAAAATCGAGAAGCGTATGATGAGACAAAGTATGTTGCAGCGTTGCAACGAAAAGGTTCTCCCTTAGCCAAACTACTTGTTGCTTAATTTAGCGCATCCATCATGCGTTCTTGAACCTAAAACAAACGCAGCCACCGTCGTGCTACGCGCCATCCAAATAACATTGGAATCTTGATTCTAAACCCGCGCCTAAGCTTGACTTCAGAATCAAATCGCAGTCGTTTGTTTAGATCTCGAAGGGTAAACCTTTATTGGCACAGATTCAGAATATTGAGTTGACCCCGTCCGCCTCAGAGGCTATGTTAGACCGCACACCAGAACCAAAACACTGATCGCCCCCAAAATCTCGATCGCGATCACTACAAGCTAATGATGCATCCCACCCATTGGATTGCGATTACCAAACCAAGCTATCAACCAAGTTTGCATCTGCTGAATTTCCTGGTGCTGGCTAGTGGCAATGTTCTCAGCAAAGGGCTGGACAGGTTGATGCCGCACCAGATTACGATTCAGGAGCATTTGCGACATCATCACGGCTCCCATATGATGTTCAATCATATCTTGTAAAAAAGTTTGATCTAAGGTATCGCCCTGAAGTTGGTTCAGATCGCGCATCATGGGAACGTAGGAGACGCTAATATTCCGTCCAGGATACCACTCGTTGAGCCAGTTTTTCATCTGAGCAATTTCAGCAGTTTGCACTTGAATAATATTTTGAGCAAACTGCCTCATCTCAGGACGATTACTGCGTGTCAGAATAATCTGGGCAGTATCGATTGCCTCCTGATGGTGAGGAATCATTTGGGCAAGATAATCAAACTCGCTACTGACCTGCATATGATGCATCATGCCCATGCCGTTGTGAGGAGATTGAGCAGAGGCAGAATCTGGAGAATTTCCAGATGGACGTGTCAGAAGTAAAGTTGAAGTCGCAGCCAGTCCAAGAGCGGCAACCGCCCCTAGCACAACGATAACTTTGTTTTTCAGAAGAGAAATCATATATAAACCTCACTGTACTATAACACCCACCTAAAAGTAGCCAGAACTGCCAGCACCAAGAAATCAGCGGTCTAACGTTCCGGCTGAGCGGCTGCAAACAACCTCTGCAACATCAGCAAGATCCCTCGGCAGTCCGCTCCAGCCGGGTTGTTATGCCGCTCATTAATTAAGAGGCTGTACTAGAGTTTTTACCTAACCAATCTTGTTACTACAACTGATATTGATTTTCCTAGCCCATAAGCAAGACCATACCAACTTCCAGAAATAGCTTTAGCAAACCCGTCTTCTAACTCTCTCTCATATTCTAATTGATCAAAATAAGCTGCTCCCCATCCAAGACCTCTTCCCTTAGCATCTTTAACTTTTATAGGAGCTGATGAAAAAATGTAAAGTGTCAAACGATCTTTATATTGCTTAAACGGATTGAGAAACTTTACTGTCACTTCTATATTCTTGCCAGACAACAAAATATTCGCATCATGAATCTCATTTTCACTAGAATCTACAACCAGGCTGCCAAGAACCTCATTTTGCAGATCTTGAGTTTCAGTTTGTATTGTAAGAGTGAAATCTTGAACTGGTGTCTCACCTCTATTAAATAGATCTAAGGACGTTCTATGAAGAGAATTTATTGACTTCCCTTTGTACTCTAATTTGATATCTTTTTTAACCTGAGAGTCTATTTTCAGCAAAGATACCTGTTCTTTTTTAATAACTTCTATAATTTGCGGTTTTTGCCTAGATAAAAAATTAACAATTAACCATCCAATTATGCCAACAACTATTCCCGCAAGAAAAACCACATAGTTAGAAAATGCTTCATTTAAGAAAAGATTACTTAAATTCTGATTTTGAGAACTACCTTGAGCTTGCAATAGTAAAAAGCAATAGACAAGGTTCCAAGGCATAGGAATTGGATATATCAAAATCTAAGGTACTTTCTAAAAGGCTATACAGATGAGCTTCAGAACTGTCTATGAAGACTGCGGCATAACGGCAAAGGCAGCGGTTGCAGATCCCCTAGACTTGTCGCCCGTAGCACCTGTCAATCCGCTGCACTGACGTGTTAGCTGTCGCCGCCCAACGAATCGCTCTTCCACGACCCAAAGCTTTCCAACGCTTCGCTGCACTTCCCTCGCCCCTCACCCACTTAACCGCTGCCATCAACGAACATCCTACCGGGCGGTATCGCCGCCCCATATATCGCCCCAACTGACCCAACCTTCGCTGACTCAATGGCTACAACTCAGCGACAGTCTTTCAGAAACGACAGCCTCAAACGGAAGGCAGACAGCTAACTATTAATAGACTGAAATTTTCCGCCTAAGATCCCGTAGTAAGTGGATAGGGAGAATGATTCGGCTTAACACCCTAAATTTAGTACTTATGCAGATTATTTCCGCATAGTACACCGCTCAGGCTGGATAGCCCGAATTCTTCGACATAATTTCAGATCTTTAGAGAGATGCACAGCATCATCTTGGATGCCAACTGATCGCTTTGCGCTACAGCCCTCACCGATGAGTCAAGGGTTAACAATTTACTGTAAATCTCCACACTCTGGGTGGATCTACAGCAGGTTCCATAAAACTGTCAGTCCGATCGCCCCTCCCCGTAGGTTGAGGTGAACACCATCAAGCTTTTCACCCATTACCATTCGGCTTCAACAAAACCCAACATCCACAGCCCCTAGCCCACCTCAAATCTTTTTAGAAAAAGCATAGCATCGCCTTTTTTTGACAGGTTAAAAAAGGCGATGCAGGTTTGTTCAAGCAATGTTTTAGCCTAAACCTGACTCTAACTGCTTTTTCGCTTCTGCCAGTGCGTCAGGCAGTTTTTCAGTGTCGCGTCCGCCTGCCTGTGCCAGGTTGGGTCGTCCACCGCCACCGCCACCACAGAGTTGGGCGATCGCCCCAATGAACTTACCTGCCTGCAAACCTTTTTTGTTGACTTCGGGGCTGAAGGCTGCCACCAGACTGACCTTCCCTTCCTCTGCGACAGAACCAAGGATGACTGCACCACCCTTAAGCTTTTGCTGAAGTTGTTCGGCAGCGGTCATCAAAGAGTTTGGATCCACGCCATCCAGTTGGGCGACCAGGATTTGAAAGTCACCAACGGACTCGGCTTTTGCCACTAGCTCATTGGCTTTGGCGAGGGCAAGCTGTCCCTTAAGGGCATCCAGTTGCTTTTGAGCGGTTTTTAGCTCGTTCTGCAAACCCGTAATCCGATCGGGAATCTCTTCCGGCTTAACCTTGAAGCGATCGCTTAAATCGCGCACAATCCCATCGCGCAGGTTCAGGTACTCCAGCACCGCTGGACCAGCAACCGCTTCAATCCGGCGAATGCCAGCGGCAACCCCCGACTCAGAAACGATCTTAAATAGCCCGATTTCAGCGGTGTTGTTAACGTGGGTGCCACCACACAATTCCATTGAAACCCCGGCAACATCCAGCACGCGCACTTCACTACCGTATTTTTCGCCAAACATGGCGATCGCTCCTCGTGCCTTCGCCTCCGCCAGGGGCAAAATGGAAGTCTCCGCTGCGTGAGCTTCCGCAATCCAGGTATTGACCTGTTCTTCAATTTGCTGCAATTCCTCGGTTGTGAGGGAACGGGGGCAGTGGAAGTCGAACCGCAACCGATCAAAGTCAACCAGCGATCCAGCTTGCGAGATGCTGTCATCAACAATCTTTTTGAGGGCAGATTGCAGCAGGTGAGTCGCGGTGTGGTGTGCCTGAGCGCGACGACGACAGGCAAGGTCAATTTGGGCGGTGACGGAATCGGAGGGATGGAGAGTGCCCCGTTCAACCCGTCCATAGTGGACAAAGAAGCTGGATTCTTTCTTCACATCCTCAATCCGCACCACGACATCATCCCCAGAGAGGTAGCCGCGATCGCCAATTTGTCCCCCAGACTCGGCATAGAAGGGGGTTTGATCCAGCACCACCTGGATTTCGGCTCCCGCTTCGGCTGACTGTACGGGTTTGCCATTCACCATCAACACCTGCACCACAGCGGCGGCTGACGGTTGGGTGTAGCCTAGAAACTCCGTCTCTTCAATGTGATTTGCCAGGGTGTCGAGGGTGCCTTGGGCAGTCAGGTCAATCGTTTCGTGCGCCATCTGGGAGCGGCGGCGCTGTTTCTCCATTTCTGCCTTAAAGCCTTCCAGGTCAACCGTTAGTCCCTTTTCAGCCGCAATTTCCTCGGTCAGTTCCAGGGGGAAACCGTAGGTGTCATAGAGGATAAAAGCATTGACACCGGGAATTTCTCCACCGGGACCCAATTTTTCAATCAGGTTTGCCAGTTCCCGTTCGCCAAACTCCAGGGTCTTGAGGAAACGGACTTCCTCCCGTTGCAGGGAAACTTTGATCGTGCGCTCCATTGCCCGCACGCTGGGGTAGGCAGACTCGGAGAGGGCGATCGCGGTTTCCGCCACCTGGGGCGTAAATTCCCTATCGATACCCAATAACCGCCCATAGCGAATCACCCGTCGGATCAACCGTCTCAGCACATAGCCACGCCCTTCATTGGAGGCAACAATCCCATCCGCCAGCATGTGAACCACCGCACGGGTATGATCCCCAATAATTTTGAGGGCAACTTTGGTGGCTTCATCCGATTTCGCGTAGTGAATACCAGCAATTTCAGCGGCTTTCTGAACAATCGGAAAGATTAAATCCGTTTCATAGTTATTCGGCTTTTTCTGGAGGATCTGTGCCATCCGCTCCAACCCCATGCCGGTATCAATATTTTTGTTTTGAAGTGGGGTCAGGTTGCCGTCTGCATCCCGGTTGTACTGCATGAACACCAGGTTATAAAACTCCAGAAACCGGGTGTCATCCTCCAGATCAATCGAGTCATCCCCCAGTTCGGGTTTGAAGTCGTAGTAAATCTCCGAGCAAGGACCACAGGGACCCGTGGGACCAGATGCCCAGAAGTTATCCTTTGCGCCCATGCGCTGGATCCGGTGGGCAGGAATGCCAATCTCATCCCGCCAGATGGCAAATGCTTCGTCATCTTCTTCGTACACGCTGACGACCAGGTGTTCTGGGGGGAAGCCATAGACTTTGGTAGAAAGCTCCCACGCCCAGGCGATCGCCTGCGATTTGAAGTAATCGCCAAAGCTGAAGTTACCCAGCATTTCAAAAAACGTATGGTGCCGTGCGGTGCGCCCCACGTTTTCAATGTCATTGGTACGAATGCATTTCTGGGAGGTGGTCGCACGGGGAACCTCCGCTGGTCGCTGTCCCAGAAAGATGGGCTTAAACGGCAGCATTCCGGCGATCGTCAACAGCACGGTTGGATCTTCCGGTACAAGAGACGCGCTGGGAAGAATCTTGTGTCCCCTAGCCGCAAAAAAATCGAGAAATGCCTGCCGAATCTCAGAGCCGCTCTTGGGAATAGACATGGACCTTAAGTGAATCCGAATTGACTACAAATTACGCTGATCTTTATCATGCCTTATGTCCGGTGAAGTCGGGTGGGAAGTCAGGAAATATAGTAATTCTCCTGCGATCGTCCCTTTTGGCAGATTTGCTCCCTCCGCTACAGAACGGGTTTCCCCTCAAAAAGGCGACCCCATACCTGACCAGGCACAATCCTGGCTCACATTTGCATAAATTCTCTGCTCCTAAGCCTTGCCAAAGCGATCGCGATCGTGCGGTTCGTCGAAATTAATGATTGGACCCTTTGGCACAATTCGAGTGGGATTAATCTCGGTCATACTCATGTAGTAGCCGCGCTTCGTATAGTCTAGATCGCAGGTCACTTTGAATTCAGGACGCTGATACAGATCCTTGAGATAATTCCAGAGGTGTGGGTAATCGACAATCCGCCGCAAATTGCACTTAAAGTGACTGTAATACACCGAGTCGAAGCGATACAGCGTTGTAAACATACAAACATCTGCTTCGGTGAGTTTATCTCCGCATAAATAGCGCTGCTGGCTCAAAACAGACTCCCAGTGATCTAAACCCTCGAAAAGTTCAGTTACTGCTTCTTCATAAGCTGCTTGCGATGTCGTGAAACCAGCACGATAGACCCCCGCATTAATTGGCAGATAAATGGTATCGATCGTCTCATCGATTTTCTGTTGTAGCTTGCGCGGGTATAAATCGATTTTCTTCGTTGCCAATTTTGCAAACTCAACGTCAAACATTCGCATGATTTCACGCGATTCGTTATTGACGATCGTTTGCGTTTGCTTATCCCACAATACCGGCACAGTAACCCGTCCGCTGAATGTGGGATCGGCTTTTAGATAAATTTCTTGCATATATTGGGCGTGATTCACCGAGTCAGGAATGGCTCCCGGTGCGTCCGAAAACTCCCAGCCCCGATCGCCCATAATTGGATCGACAATCGAAATGGAGATCGCATCATTCAACCCTTTAAGTTCCCGCATAATGACCGTGCGGTGCGCCCACGGACATGCCAGAGAAACGTAGAGATGATAGCGTCGTGCTTCTGCCTTAAACCCACTTGATCCATCCGCAGTAACACGACCACGAAACGTGGTTGGAATCGCCTCAAACTTACCACTGGCATCTGCATCCTTCCTGCCAGTTGTCCATTTGCCTTTGATTAACATTCCTGATGGCATAATTTTCTCCTAAGCTTTCTGAGCTTGAATTAGCTGAGCATACTGTTTGATATAAAATTCTTTGTCATGGGCGATCGCACGCATAGATTCGCGATTTGCGACAGCTTCCTCCATTTCTGTAGTCGATTAAGTTCGGGTGGAAATTTCAGGTTTAGAAAAGACTCCAGCACAGACCATTGTTCAAACCAGGGATAATTAGGTTAAATCAACCAGACTAAACTCGGTTCCAAGCCAACAGGAACCTTCCGAGGACAGGTTTTTGAGTCCTTCCTGTTCCATCAATTGCAAATGTTCAGTCAATGCCTTTGTATCTTCCACTGATTGCTGTGAACCATGTTTAACCACATCATTCGTACTGTGATCCATGATCAAAAATCATGCAAGCTTCACCATTAGAAACAATGAGATAACTTTCTATTCATCTTTTTTGACTAGTTTTTTGACTGATACGTTTAGGGTATGGGGAAAAAGGGAAGTTCCAGGGAAGAAATCGGGAAAATCTAGAGAAGATCGGCTTTTACTAAATGAGGCTGCCGGTTAATCAACACCTACAGGATATGAAAGACTCGTTTTTGATACCGCACGAATACTAAAAGAACTCTATTTGTGAAGTATAAAAAATTGCAACACACCCTACAGAAGAAAATATGAGTGATGAATATACGTTTTAGCAAGGGAACGTGCTAGTTATACTCAATCAGCACAAGAAGTCTCGCTTTGGACTTAAAAAGGAACATCGCTATCATCATTAGAGTCTTCTGCCTCATCAGAGCTGCTCCAGAGGGAGTCGGGCTTCTGGGAAATGACTTTTTCCAGGGCTTCAGGCTCTATGGACTCCACTATTTCTTCATTGTCGCTAACCACCTTACCGCCAAAAAACTCTGCCAGTTGTTTAGCCGCCTTGATGGCTTCATCTTCCTCCCAGGAATTGACAGAAGGTTTTTCTGGGTTTGAGGCTTGGGGCAGAGCGCTTGACTCAACGGAATTTGAAGCCGGTGCAGATTTTGAGGCTGGAATTGAGTCTGAAGCTTGGGGGGAGGCAGTTCCCTTCGTTGTACCAGGCTGATAGGCTTTAGATTCCTGAACGATGGGCTTTCTGGGCGCAGGTTTTGAACTTTCAGGGGATGGGTCGGTGGTTGGGTGAGCCTCTGGATTCTCGCGATTGGGCTTACCGCTACCTACGTCTGGAGAAAAGGAACTGGGTATAGACGTGGCTCTGCTAAAAACGGGACCCGCCACTTCCAGAGTCACCCTGACCTGTTGGTGAAAAACATCGGCAAATGCCTTTTCAATGTTTTTCAACTGATTTTGGGCAATTTTCACCAGCTTGTCAGAACTGATGCCAATCTGAGCTTCCTGCCCGTTGAAACCAAGCAGTTGCCCGTGTTCGTTTAGCAGCGCTTTGCTCAGCGGGTGGAGGTGGGCGATGATTTGCTGCCAGATCTGGTTCAGGTTGGAATCAGCAGGCTGATTGCTGAGCAGTTCTGGTGGATTTACTACTGGGGGCACAGGCTCTGACTCTGGCTCGATCGCCCCTTGCGATCCTTGATCACCTTGATCGCGCTGAAGAGAGCCAGAATCAGAAATGTCTGGTTGAGGGGCAACCGTTGGGGCTGGTGGAACTGGAGGAGCTTCTCGGGGTTGACCCACGGTTGGGGCGATCGCCCCAACCGACTCCGCCCGCACTGTTTCGGTTTTCCTGGGGCTGACCGCTGGGCTGACTCCAGTGGACTGACTGCTAATTGCCGATGGCAACAGCCCCATCAAGGTAATTTCCAACCAGAGGCGGGGTTGGGTTGTATTTTTGAGTTGAATTTCACAGCTACGCAGGTGTTGCTGCCCTGCCAGGATGGTGCCGATGTCAATTGTCTGGGCAAACTCGCATAACCTGGACCAGGTTTCCTGGGTCAGTGCCACCAGGTCCCCCCGCTCTGGGGCAGTTCTGGCAATTAATAAATCGCGGTAGAAGCTGGCAAGGTTTTGCAGCACAATCAGCGGTTCCCGTCCCCGATCCATCAAGCGGCGGGTGTGGTTGAGCAGCGCTTCCGGGTCATCCTGGGCGATCGCCTCCAGCAGCGCCATCAAATCCCGCTCTGGGACAGAACCCACCAGATCCCAGACCTTATCAACGGTGACCTCTTCTGCCAGCAAGCTCAGTTGATCGAGCAGACTTTCTGCATCTCGTAGCCCTCCCTGGGAAATCTGAGCTACCAGAGTCAGGGCTTCCTGGGTAATCGCGATCGCTTCCTGATCGGCAATCTGGCGCAGATGTTTGACCATCGAGTCGAGGGGAATGCGGCGAAAGTCAAACCGCTGGCAGCGAGAGATGATGGTTGGTAACACCCGCTGCGGGTCGGTGGTTGCCAGCACAAAAACAACGCGATCGGGAGGTTCTTCTAAAGTCTTCAGCAAGGCATTAAAGGCAGCGGTGCTGAGCATGTGGCATTCATCGATGACGTAAACTTTATAGCGACACTGGACGGGTGCAAACTGGGACCGCTCAATCAGTTCACGGATATTGTCTACGCCAGTGTTGCTGGCAGCGTCAATTTCAATCACATCCAGGGCAGAACTGTTGGCGATCGCCCGACATACCTCACACTTGCCACAGGGCTTTTCGGTTGGTGCATCTTGCTGGAGGCAGTTGAGCGATTTTGCCAGAATCCGAGCACTGGAGGTTTTGCCGGTTCCCCGCGCTCCGGTAAACAGGTATGCCGGGGCAATCCGTTGTTGCTGGATGGCATGGGTCAGGGTAGCAGCGATCGCCTCCTGTCCCACCAGATCTGCAAATCTTTGGGGGCGATACTTGTGGTGCAGTGGCTGATAGGTCATTGCGTCTCCAGCAATCCCCGGACCCTAAATTTACGGTGATTTTTAGATGAGTAAACCACAACTATTAAGTGGATGGGTCTTATAGCGCTAAGTCACGCCGCAGGCTATTAGAGTAACCCATCGGTGCAGCTAAATTCTGTGCAACCACGATGCGCCTCATTCTCTAGCGTAAGCGATAGTGAAGCGAAAGATAGAACACCTGATCTATTTTTGCCGATTTCGATCGCTCAAAGCAGACCGTGCCTGTTCCCGATCATCAAAGTGGATCTTCTCGGTTCCCAGGATTTGATAATCTTCGTGCCCCTTCCCCGCAATCAGCACTCCGTCACCTGGTTGGGCTTGTAGGATAGCGGTACGAATGGCAATGGCGCGATCGGCAATCACAACTGGCTCTACGGCATCTGGAATGCCTGCCAGAATATCTTGTAGAATCCGTTGCGGGTCTTCTGTGCGGGGGTTGTCGGAGGTGACATAAGCCACGTCTGCCAGATCTGCTGCAATCCGACCCATTTGGGGACGTTTGCCACGATCGCGATCGCCGCCACAGCCAAATACACAAATCATTCTGCCGGAAATGAAGGGGCGAGCTGCCCGTAACAGATTCTCCAGGCTATCGGGGGTATGGGCGTAGTCTACAATCACGCTGATGTCCTGATCAGAAGACCCATGAACTTGTTCCATCCGTCCTGGTACACCATCAAAGTGAGGCAATGCCGTCACAATCGCTGCCAACTCCAGTCCCAGGTGTAAGGCTGCCCCCACTGCCGCCAGCAGGTTAGAGAGATTGAACTGCCCGACCAGGGGTGATTGAAATGCTGCCTCGCCCTGGGGCGTATGGATAATCCCCCGAACACCATCCGAACCATAGGTCAGATCGCTCGTCCACAAATCTGCCCTGGCATCGTGGGTGCTATAGCTCCAGACGCGCGATCGCTCAAGCGTCTGCATCAACTGCTGTCCGTAAGGATCATCCCAGTTAATCACCGCCCGCCCCTGGAGGTAGTCAGCGCTAAACAATAGCGCCTTGGCTGCAAAGTAATCCTCCATATCGCGGTGAAAATCCAGATGATCCTGGGTCAAGTTGGTAAATACTGCCACTTCAAAGGGGCATCCCTTCACCCGCCCCTGGGAGAGGGCATGGGAACTAACCTCCATCACCCCATACTCACACCCAGCCGCCTGCGCGTCTGCAAGCTGGCGCTGTAACTCTACCGCAAAGGGAGTCGTATGAGCCGCCGTTTGCTGATAGTTGCGCCAGCGGGCATACAGCGTCCCCATTAAAGCGGTTGGTTTGTGAGCCTGGTTCAGCAGAAACTCAATCAGATGGGTGGTCGTCGTTTTACCGTTGGTGCCCGTCACCCCTGCTAGCTTCATCTGCTGAGCAGGATAACCGTAGAACACCCCCGCCAACCGGGCGCAGGCACCCACCATATCCTGCACCGGAATGATACAGGGTTGCCCACCCGTCGCGGACTGCCCATTCCGTGCCTTCTCGGCTGCCTGGGGCGAAACCACCGCCGCGATCGCCCCCGCCGCGATCGCCCCTGCCCAAAAATCCCCACCATCCACACGGGTTCCCGGCATCCCGATAAACAAGTCTCCCGGCTGGCAGGCAAGGGAATTGGTCGCTAACCCCTTAACCTCCTGCTCCAAAGCTGGATGGTTGGGTAACGCAATTTCAGGAACAGCAGCCAGTAACGTTCGCAACTTCATGTCAGCTAATCCTCACAAAGGCACTTTCTATTCTCTGCGATCGTTCTGCCAATATTTCTGTAACATCTGCTCCAACTGTGCCACTGTCGATCGGGGAGAAGGACGGGGAATTGGCAGGGGAGACGGGTCAGGGAGGGAGGGAGGGGGAGCCAAAAACAACACCGGCACCTCATACTGATACGCCTGAAACCAATCCTCGCGGGTAGTGATATCCCGCACCTCCAATTCCAGATCAAGACTCCGAATTTGCTCCAACTTTTCCTGCAACCCTTCACAGAGGTGACACCCCGGCTTGCTATACAAAATCAACTTCATCTTCAGTTCTCCTTGTCAGGTGTGAGGGGACAGGTGTCAGGTGTTTTGCCTTTACCCCTCAACTCTGAACTCCCCACTCTCAACCCGTTCATTTCCCTCCCTCTCTCCCCTCCCTCAATGTACATTTGTATAGGATCTTCATGCTTCTCTACTGTTAACGATCCCGTAGTTCGGTATGGTAGAAATTGCGAACGATCTCAGGCAATCGAAGCAACGATGACTCAGTTTACTGAACCACTGATCCAGCCCGCCAGTCTTGACCTCAGAAAGCTTAACCAGAAATTTGAAAAAGCCCATCCCAAAGACATTCTGACCTGGTGTGTAGTAAACATACCAACCAGGCTGGTGCAAACCAGTGCCTTCAATGTAGACGACATGCTGATTACGGATTTGTTGTACCGTGATCTAAAGCCGGTTCCACCCGTGCCTGTCCTCTTTCTCGAAACGTTACACCACTTTCCCCAAACCCTGGAACTGGTTGCTAAGGCAAAAGCTATCTATCAGCTTGACTTAAAAATCTACAAGATCAAAGGTGTGAAAACGCGGCAGGGGTTTGCTGCCAAGTACGGCGAATCGCTTTGGGCAAAAGATATACACCGGTTTTCTCAACTAACTAAGATTGAGCCACTTCAGCGCGGATTAGAAGAACTGGGGGCGATCGCCTGGATCACTGGGCGCCGGCGCGACCAGGCAACAACTCGCCAGGACATGCCAATTTTTGAGTTAGACCAGCAGCAGCGTTTGAAGGTAAATCCTTTAGCTAATTGGGAACGGAAGGAAACCTGGGCATACGTTTTTGAACACGATGTGGTTTACAATCCGCTGCACGACCAGGGCTACCCCAGCATTGGAGATGAACCAATTACGAGTCCCATCAGAGACGGGGAGGACGAACGCGCCGGTCGCTGGCGAGGACTCGATGGCAAAACTGAGTGTGGCATCCATTATTACAGCGATTTTTAGAGGCGTTGCTACCTTACCTGAGATTCCACATCTGCCGCTTGATCAGCCATTCTCCTGAGTCCTCTTTATGGAAAAGCCAGGTCTTTGTAGTTTGGAATGAATTCGTCGCCCCATCAGCTTGGGCAACCGTGTTCACATTACCTTGGGCAATCCATAGACCCATTGATCGTCGATCCGTAGAGCATCAAGGGGTGTCAGTTGAACAGTCCATTTCGCGACATCATAATCCTTCTGTTCGTTCTTTGAAATCTCCTCTGGTCCGTGTTCAGGTTCCGACCCAGGCGGAATCCGAATGGCATCTGCGGCAAATAGCTTCCGATAGGCTGTCGAATCGTTGGCGCTAACGGCTGCCTGATACTTCTCACACATTGCCTTGAGAACCTCATTCGCATCAATCATATTTTGTGTCTCCTGAGTTCGGTTGCTCTCTCTCATTGCATAGCCAATGAACAGCATGAGGATACCGAAGCCAGCTTCTTGCAACGGCACTCATGGAAGTTCTTTCGGGCGATCCGCTCCAAACCTATCGATGCAAGACTCAGCTTGCGTCAAAACGGATAAAAGTGCTATTCGTCCTTATGCAGCGGGTAGTTAGGACAAACTCTACAAAATCGATTTTGTTTGAGTATATTTAGCCACTACTAAAATATCTTGGGGCACCTGATTTGTGCAGTTTTTGCAACAGTAAATTACAAATCTTTTAGGTTGGCAAAAGACTTGGTTATGCCACTTCATTTTTTGGCGAATTTAAAGAATGCAGTCGGTGTTTCTATCGACCAGTCAAGCGGTCAAACCGCTCTTTGATTGCCAGGTTGATTAAAGCACGAAGCAAAAATAAACCACTGATTCCAGACAGCACGAAGGCAGCGATCGCCCAGGGCTGGTATCCACCCACCAGTAGGACGACCCCAGCCAGTAGGGCAAACCCTGTAATACTGGCGTAAATCAGCCCCCTGATTGCCAGGTGCAGGGCACGCAAGGCACGTTCTGTTTCCAGCGAACGCACTTTAATTTCTAATTCACCCTGCTCCAGGCGTTCTTCCAGGCGTTGGATAACTCGTTCAGCGGCACTGGGCTGGCGCAACCTGTAGGCAATGTACTCTTTCGCCTGTTTGGCCAGTTCTCCTAAGGAGCTACCTGGTTCTTTTGTACTGGCAAGGCTTTTGACAAAAGGTTTCGCCGCTACAAGCAGATTGTATTGGGGGTCCAGGTCACGGGCAACGCCGTCCAGAGTTGTTAGTGCTTTGAGAATAAAGGTCATTTTGGCAGGCAGGCGAAAGGGCTGTTGCTCAAACAGAGCATAGACCTCGTTTCGCATCTGGTTAAATGCCTGAAGCTCAACTGGCTTTTCGGTAAACTTTTCCAGGATGAAGCGAATAATCCGCCGGATGGGGGTCATGTCTGAGGTCGGTTCTACCAATCCCATCGTGGTCAGGGTATCCAGCACCTGATCAGCATCTTTACGCAGAACCGCAAAGAACGTCCTGACCATCTGGTCCTTGTCGATAGACTGAACTTCCGCCATCATGCCAAAGTCATAGAAGATCAGGCATCCATCCTGGCTGACTGCCATATTACCGGGGTGAGGATCAGCCTGGAAAAACCCATCTTGAAGTAACTGCTTCAGGTAACAGCAAATGCCAATCTGGTTGATTTCTTTGACATTAATGCCGCAGGCTTCCAGGCTCAGGCGATCGTTCACCTTAATTCCCGGCGCATAGTCCATCGTTAATACCCGCTTGGTCGTGTAGTCAGGATAGACCTTGGGGACAAGGATGCGGGGATGGTCACGGAAGTTATAGCGGAAGCGATCGCCATTCATCGCTTCCTGGATATAGTCAATTTCTCTATAGAGAATATGGGTAAACTCCTGGTAAATGGCATCCAGGTCGTATTGCCGGGTCCAGGGTAGGTAGCGCTGGCAGGAGCGGAGCAATTTCCGTAAAACCTTGAAGTCCAGGTCAAATAACTTTTCCAGTCCCGGACGCTGGACTTTAACGACCACCTCTTCCCCTGTATGCAAGCGAGCTTTGTGAACCTGCCCCAGGCTGGCGGCAGCGATCGGCTGGGGGTCAAAATCCCTATAAAGCTTGTATAGGGACCCTCCCAACTCAGATTCAATAATTGAGATTGCGACATCCCCGTTAAATGCTGGAACCTGATCCTGGAGTTGTCCCAGCGCTTTAACGTATTCAATGGGCAACAGATCTCCACGGGTAGACAATGCCTGCCCAATTTTGATAAAGGTAGGACCCAGTTCTAATAACGTTCCCACCAGCCACTGTGCCCGCAAGTTACGGTACTTGGAGGAACGGCGGGCAGTGGTGTTGTCCCACCAGAGGTAGAGCATCAGTTGAGTCGCCGATACAAACACATCCATCTGGCGCGCCAGGGGAGAGTATCTGGTGCGTTGCCAGCGGAGCGGTTTGGATGTAGCAGCAGGATTCAGCATTGCCATAGGCTATTTCAATTTAGTCTACCCGTGGGCAGTACAACTGCCTCAATCAAAAAACACCCCCATCCCCTGTTCTCATCCCAGACTCCACCAATTCAGAACTGAGAACCCTCAAGAACTGGTAAGGTCAAGCGTTTGTGGCAGCGTCAGGGTGAAGCTGGTGGTGCAGGACGGAATGGAGTCAGTTGGGCAGCTAGAGACGGTGATTGTGCCGTTAAGCATCTGAACCAGAGACTTGACAAGAGCCAGCCCCAAACCTGTTCCCTGGATGGCATTTTGGGTGGCTCCCTGGCACCGTCTGAACTTATCAAAGATAAAGGGCAATTCGGCAGGGGAAATGCCAGGTCCAGAGTTGGTGAGGGTCAGAATCACTTTATTGGTGGGCTGGTGGGGCTGGTGAGTAATACTGAGATATACCGCACTATGGGGGTCAGAGTATTTGCCAGCATTGGTTAACAGTTCAATCAGGATGCGGTTGAGGCTGTCGCGATCGCTGTGTAACTTAAGCGGTTTTGCGGGTAAGTCAAGCACCAGGTTTAGCCCTTTGGTTGCCCATTTTGAATTGAACCCTTTTTCCAGATCCAGAACCAAATCCATCAGATTAATTTCTTCAAGCTGAATTGAGACCTGCTTTGACTCCAACTCCTGGAGTGCCAGCAGATCGTTAATCAGATTGGTTTCTTGGGCGCATTGCTGTTCCAGGATGTCTAGATAACGACCGCTGCGATCGCTAGATAAGCCAACCTGGCGCAGCATTCGGATTGCCATCGTCATACTGGTCAAAGGAGTGCGCAGTTCATGGCTAACCGTACTCAAAAATTCGTCTTTCAACTGGTTCAGGCGACGGAGTTGGTCTAGCTGTTGCCGCGTCCGTTCGTAGAGTTTTGCCTGGATTGAAAGACTTTGCTGAAGTTCTGCGGTGCGTTTCTCAACCAGTGCCTGTACTTGCTTGAGTGTCTCTGTTTGAATGATGGCAGTACTCACTTGAGCACTGACTAACTCAACCAGTTCAATTTCTTCTGGTTGCCAGATATGGGGTTGGCTGTGTTGGAAGACGAGAAAGCCCAACACTGTTCCCTGGCTTTCGAGGGGAAACAGGAGCAGGGAAGGCATTTCTTCCAGATTAAAAACCGGGGCAATGGCAGGAACGTTCTCAACGGTGGGTAGCTGATTGCGGTCAACCGCGCTGATGGGATGGTTGGGATGGCTTAGGGCATAATGGCACAGCCCACATTCTGATAGCCAGAAGGAATGATTGAGGGCACTGGCAGGTGGCTCTAAAGATTGGTCACGATCCATTTCTTGCAGCCATTCACAGGTAACGATTGCCCGCACTTTTGGCAGGTGTTCCTGAAAACGGCTTTTGAACAGCGGATCCCAGTACTTTAGCTGAAGTAGAAGTCCCCGCTCGACCTGAAGTGCCTTTGCAGTGCCTTCCGTAGCAAGTTGCAAAATTTCATGCAGATCGGAAGCAGTATGGATTGCCATCGTCAAGCGGTTGATCACCGCCTGATATTCCACTTGTTTATTAAGCTGTTGTTGAAGTTGAAATTGGGAAAGGGCGATCGCCACCTGTTGAGAAACCATTTGAAGACCCTCAATCTCTGAGTCTGTCCATTCGTAAGGGTGCGATCGCACCAGGCTAATTAGCCCATTGATGCTCCCTTGAAATTGAGTCCTGTTGACCAATATTGCTTTGACGGTTGCGAAAACTCCCCCACCTTTGGAGATCAACTGTCCAAGGTCTGGCAGCAGCTTAATAAAGGAATCCGTTTGTTTAGACTGGGAGGCTTCTAGATTGGGTATGATAACGGATTCATGGATAGGTGTTGGAGTTTCAAAAGCCGCCTGAATGGCTGGCAAATGATGAATTGGTTGAATCTGTCCATCATACCAGCAGGCAATTTGGGCATCTGGCAGGGCAATGATACAGCCATCAACCTGAAAGGCATTTCCCAGGGCTGAGGCAATTTTGACCAGGAACTGACTTAGATCGGTGCTGGTAGAGGCAATTTTGATAATCGGGTGCCAGAGATTGGCAAAATCTTCATCATTCCGCATGACTGAAGTAGAGGGGGCTTTTACCAAAAGGACTTTGATTAAGTGAGTCAGAGAGGATATTGGAGTATCTGTTACATCTAATACATTTGACAGCATCCCTCCATCTGGGCTGGCTTCGTTCAATAAAAGTGCCGTTCCCTGTTGCATATCCTTCATGAAATCCTGGACCCCGGTCTATAGTCTGCTGCTTATCATAGCGATGCACATCCGTATTTAGAATTCCCGAATGACCGCAATCCCTAGCAGAAAATTTCCAGGAAACTTTGTAGACAAAACTTCGACTTTATTTTTTGTACCAGAAACCCATTAGTCAGCTTGCTCTAGATTACACTGCTTGCCATAACAGAGTATCCGTATTTTCCCGGCTCTAGGGAATAGAAGCCATTCCTGGGTCGCCTATGCCTAGCTCAGCGAGGAAGCTGCTATAACCGTTAGAATGTTCTGCTGCATCAAAGCTACCGCCCATGAAGTCTGATTCCATTCGTCCAGCGGACCTACCACCCTCTTTAGTACAGTCCAAGATACAGCCTCATGTATTGTCGGGTTCTGGATCGCCTGGTTCTGGAAATGCTGCTGTGAATGCAATTGGCACGGTGAAAGGACCGGGCGAAAATGGCAATCAGTATGTCTTTATTACGGCAGACAATCAGCAGGTCAAAATTGGCGAGTTTGTTTATTATGAAGTGCTCGGAGGTCTGGGAGTCTCCCAGGCAGCTCTGCAAATTTTGGGCAAGATCTCCAATCGCTGTTTAATTGACCATCTCCCGGATCGGATTTTCGCCGATACAGAAATCAGCCCAGAGGCGATCGCGGCTCTAGTAGGGTTTACCTATGCCAATCCTGAAATCTATGAAGTAACCGTGGATGTGATTGGATATTTTGACCCACGCCTGGGGTTTATGAATCCCCGTCAGACCCCCGATCCCGGTGCGAAGGTGTATCTGGCAGAGGATGCCTTATTAAAACGAGTTCTGAACCGCAAACAACCGGGAGCGATTGGTGCCGCCCAGGTGGGATCGCTGTTATTGAGGCAACAGGAGGCAGTCCCCATTGCGCTGGATGTGAAGGAACTGGTCAGTACCCATATGGCGATTCTGGCGGGTACAGGTTCGGGAAAATCCTACACAGCGGGGGTACTGGTAGAAGAACTGCTATTGCCCAACAACCGGGCAGCCGTGTTAATCTTTGACCCCCACGGCGAGTACGATACCCTGTCTGAACTGCGTGGGCACCCAGCGTTTAAGGCAGAGGATGGTTATGCCCCAACGGTAAATATCTTAAAGCCAGAGGAAATTCGGATTCGGGTCTCTTCTCTAGACTATTCGGACATTCTGATTCTGCTGCCAGAAATGAGCGATCGCCAAAAGTCAATTTTGAGCAAAGCCTTTGCACTGGTCAGGAAGCATAAATCGGGAGAATACCGCTGGGGTGTACAGGATTTAATTGCAGCCGTGTACGAAGCCGATCGGCAGATTGATGAGGACGGTAACGAAAAGTCGGGTTCGTCGGCACCAGCGCTGGAATGGAAACTGGAGCGGATGGAGCGATCGCCCTATTTCCATGCCTTTGAGCATCTTCCCCCCAAAGCCCTGTTTGAACCAGGACAGGTCACGGTTCTGCAAATGAACGAAATTAACCAGGAAGAACAGCAGGTTATTTGTGCAGCAATTCTGCGACAGGCGAATCAAGCACGCATGAATACGTTGAAGGAGTTGATTGGTCCAGAGGATGAAAACTATCTGCCCTACCCAGTTTTCATTTTGCTGGAAGAAGCACACCGCTTTGCTCCCGCCCATGAACCCTCTCGCTGCAAGGCAGTGTTACGCACGATTTTGAGCGAAGGGCGTAAGTTTGGTTTGGGGGTTGGGTTGATTACCCAGCGACCCGGTAAGCTGGACTCGGATGTGCTGTCCCAGTGTATGAGCCAGTTCATTATGCGGATTGTCAACCCCGTGGACCAGGAGAGCCTCAAGTATGGTGTAGAAGCAGCGGGACGGGACTTACTAAAGGAATTGCCAGCCCTAACAAAGGGGCAGGTCATTATTTCTGGAGCTTGTGTCAATACGCCCGTCCTCTGTCAGGTACGCCAGCGCCTAACCCAGCACGGAGGTGCAACCCTGGATGCTCCCGAACTCTGGCAACAACATTTTCAGGCTCATCGCGTGCGCGAACGGCAAATTCAGGATGCCCCAGGCGAGCGGCGATCGCGTTCAAAAACAATTCAAGGGGTGAGTATTGAGTAGTCAAGTGCCAGCTACTCACTCTGCTCTGCACCAACAGGCGCTTCTGTACGGTATTTTTGAGCCTGCTGAAGTGCGGTTTCGCTATTTTCCCGGTAGGCAACGGCCCGGTTTTGGGCAGTCTGGTAGCGCCCATCATCAGAAGGCACGCTTGCCATTAAATCAGATGCCTGTTGCCAGCGGGCAGCCAGTTCCAGCCACTCGGCTGAGGATTGGGCATTCATCCCGGTTTGAGATGCCTGCTCAGCCAGCCTGACTGCTCTTACGAAGGCATCTCCCTGGGCAACGGTAGGGCTGGGAGATGGGGATGGTGGGCTGGTTGCAGCAGGTGTGCTGATCGGGTTGGCGGAGTTGTTTAAGGCTGGTTCGGGTTTTTGTGTCTGAATTTGATTATCAGGGGAAGCGATAAACTTTTGGTAGAACGCCCAACCGACTAGCAGTAGTAACAGGCTGACTCCGGCACCACCCATCAGTCCTCGCCAAAATTGCTGCTTTTCTCGCAGACGGCGGGGAGGCGCAAACTGGGGCAGTTTAGACTTGATCGATGCACCTCTACCAGTTTTCCAGTCGTGGGCAACTTGTTGAAAAAAGTGGGGTCTGCGGAGGGTGATTTCTTCAGACCAGAGGAGCTGGTTTTCAGGATCTCGATTGATTTCTTCGAGCCAGAGCAATTGTTGTTCACGCACAATTCGACTATTGATATTGACGCGGCGAACGCTGCGGGGGGCGATCGCTTCCAATGCCTGTCGGACTCGCTCAACTAAAACGGATTGTTCCAGTTGTTCAGGAGTCGCCGCTTCACATAGAAGTTGCAGCATCCCATCAGCAAAAACAGCGCGAGTTCTGACTCCAGAGTCAGCAAGTTTTTCATTCAAAACCTGAATGATAGCTGCAACGCTGCCCTGACTTGCCTGCTTGAGGATGTTATTTGCTTCGTCACTCATCTCTGAATCTGGCTGGTAGTTTCAAACGTGACCCCGACTTCTGAACGGAACCTCGATTCAGAATACTCTAGAATACTTTAAATTACGGGGATCAGCATATATCCGAGGATGATTCCTTCCCATCCGTGAGTCCCATCTGTGAATCTGAACGGGATGCAGGAGGAAAAAAACATTCGTTACCTGGTTTCAGTCATTGATAAATAATCAATGTATGCCAGACAGGGATCAAGTTCAAGTTTGCAGATGATGGCAGTCATTAAACCGACGCACCTGCCAGAGATCGGTATTGAATCGGTTTTGATCTCTCCGGTGCCAGCGAGATTGATCAATCCAGAATTCAAACAAGGCAGTGTTTTGTGCCCGTAAGCGCCAGGACCGATCGCACCCCAATAATTCTGCTACCAGATGCTGCAAAATCCAGCTATGAGTCACAATCCAGATGCGATCGCCATTGGTGTGATGGCTGAGTAGGGTTTGAATAAACTGATTAGCCCGGTAGCGGGCATCTTCCAGGGTTTCTGCACCGGGGATTGGAATCCAGTCTGGTGAGGCTTCCAGGCTATGGCACAAATCAGGATATTGTTCCATGGCTTCTGCCCAGGTTAAGCCCTGAAAAATGCCATTCTGGAACTCCCTCAGTTCATTCGCATAGTTCACCGGGATGGTACTGGGTTCACCTTCTGGCACATCCACAGACAGGGTAGCTGCGTCAATCAGGTCACTGACGGCAGCGGGCAGGGGAGCCGCAAGAAAATGGTCAAGCAGGATTTGGGTTGTTTGGGTGGCTCGCGCCAGGGGACTGCTATAAACGTGGGAGGGAAACCAACCCTCTGCCAACAGAGTACCGGCAAGCTTTTCAGTTTGCTGTCTGCCAGTTTCAGACAAGGGAAAATCGCCATGACCCTGCATTCGTTTTTCCAGGTTTCCCGTTGATTGGGCATGGCGAATGAACAACAGTTTCAATACCCGGTGCATTGACTGAACCTATCGTAACGGGACTGGCGGGACTCGAACCCTCGACCTGTCGCTTAGGAGGCGACCGCTCTATCCAACTGAGCTACAGCCCCAGATTTATTGCAATCATAACATCCTCCACCCCTCATCCCAGGGACCACCACCGACTTCCAATCCACCAAGGTTGCTCCTGGCTTGCAGGATAGGTTGGTGGTTGCCGTGCTCCCATAACTGCACTTCCACCTGCCCGTGGGTGGTATCCTGACAGGCAAATACCAGCCCTTGAGTGGTAGGAACTCGAATCGGGGTGCTGGGGCGATCGCACCTGCCAGTCACCTCAACGGTAAACCGCTCATTTTCAGCCCGTACCTGCCAGTTACCCCAGGGTGCAATATTCCAGTGAAGGGTTGAATTCCAGGGAACAAATTCGTAAAACGTTCCCTGATAGTGAATTCCAACCATTGCCACCGATTCCATCCACCACAACACACCGCGTTTACCACCGCCTGCGGTGAGTGCCAGATCGGGTTGATGGTCGAAGCTGTTGCAATGAATCCAGAACCATTTTTGGGGAAAGGCACCCCCCCAGTTTTTTTCCGCATAGGCGGGTACGTGGGAAAACTCATAGCGCTGACCGTTCCACTCAATCCAGCCGGTTGCCAGTCCATGGGCCATCAGGATTTGCCAACCCGGTTCAAAAATTTGCAGGGAGGAAAGCCAGCCTGCGGTAGATTGTTGAGGCGCATTGACCTGCCCCCAACCATAGACAGGTTGAACTTGATAACGCCAGCGGATTGAATTGCCAGATGGTTCTTGCAATGCTCCTTGATGACAGTCTGCCGTAACCTGATAGCCTTCTTGAATGCTCTGGTCGAATTGGTCAGGCTCAAGGTAGGTGGGCGATCGCCCGTCCATAGACGCTTTGATGCCCTCAGGCTTGTGTTTGCCCCACTGTCCTAAAGCAAGCTGCTGCTGCCATGCCCAGAAGGTTTTGACCTCTGGAAAGGTGCGGCACAAATATTGATCATTGGGTCCTAAAACTTGGGTTGCCCCACCGCTGTAGGGACTTCCCCCAAAGGGATCTTCAATCGAGTGCATGAATGCAAATGACTCACCCACATCGGGTAGAGTCACGCGAAAATACCAGCCTTCAAAAAACCGGCGGTCACTCCCATCCCAGTGAAAGCCACTGTGGGGCGTTTGTAATGGATGAGAAACTTGAAAAACCGACTCCAAGCAACCCTCAACCCTACTCAACGTCATTCAAATCCCGATGCAGAGAGAAGGAGCCTGCCAGAATACCTTCCATTTCCATGCGTTGCTCCATTTGACGTAGGAAATAGCCTGTCATCATGGCAGAGGCGAGTAAACCTGCCAGGTTGTCCCGATCCGTGGTGATTTTGATATTAAAGGCTTCCGAAGGCATCATTCCCACCAACCCCTGGACATTATGAGAAATGATTTGTTTCACTTCTGGGGTGACGGACTTTGCAACCTGCGCCAATATCTCAGGAGGCTGGTGCTGAAGATATTTCAGCAACTCGTTTGCTTCCGGTTCCTCAGTATCAGTTCCAAAAAAGTCTGCACTGTCAGGGTTAAAAACCATGAGGGATTCCTTCATCCTTTCTAACTATTTTGGCATTTCTCACCCCAACTGCACACCGTGATGCTGGGAGGAATTAGTTGGATGGGCGGTACGCCCGGTGAGGCTAGCAATGACGGTGACAAATTCAGTCAAATTGACGGGTTTGGCAATATGCATTTGAAATCCGGCTGCCAGGGCACGGGTGCGGTCTTCCACTCTAGCGTATGCCGTCAGGGCAACGGCTGGAATGTGACCACCCCGCTCTGCGTCTAGTGCTCTAATTTGTCGAATCAGGTCATAACCGTTTTCTCCTGGCATTCCGATATCACTTACGAGTAAATCTGGCTGTAAATGTTCCAGGATTGCGATCGCTGCCTGCACAGAGGAAACGGCAGTGGCTTCTGCGCCACATTCCGTCAAGATGGTGACTAACAGATCGCGGGCATCTGCTTCGTCATCGACTACTAGAATATGCAGACCATTAAGTTTGGGCAGGTGCTCACAGGGAAGTTCCATATCGGTGGTGGGATGAAGCCGTTCAGGATTGCCTGGGTTCTGAAGGACAGAAAGGGGCAGTTCCACCATAAAGGTGGCACCTAGACCTTCACCAGGGCTGTAGACTTTAACCGTTCCCCCATGCAATTCGGTCAGGTGCCGAACGATCGACAATCCCAGCCCCAAACCCCCATGCTTGCGGGTGACCGAGGAATCCTCCTGCTGAAACCGATCAAACACATAGGGCAAAAAGTCGGGGCTGATTCCCTGCCCGGTATCGCTGACAACAACCTCGACATGGGAGTTAATCCGCTCCAGGCGAACCTGTACCCGACCGCCCTTGGGGGTAAATTTAATCGCATTTGCCAGCAAGTTCCAGACAATTTGCTGCAAGCGATCGGGATCCCCAGAAACGGGACTGGCTGTGGGATCGAGAATTGGTTGAAGCCGGATAGATTTTGCTTCGGCGGCGGGGCGGACGGTATCGATCGCCGCTTCAATCACTGAAGCCAGGTTAACTGGACAGACACTTAACCGTAATTTACCGGTAATGATCCGCGAAATGTCCAACAGGTCTTCGATCAGGGTTGCTTGCCCCTTGGCATTGCGCTCAATGGTTTCCAGGGCACGGGCGGTAATCACTGCATCCAGATTGTGACGAGACCGGAGCATTTGAGTCCATCCCAGAATGGCATTGAGTGGAGTACGTAGCTCATGGGAAAGGATAGAAAGAAACTCATCTTTTGTGCGGTTAGCGATTTCGGCTTGAGTGCGCGCAGCTTTTTCGCGTGCCAGTAGTTGCTCTCGTTCCTGTTCCACCTGTTTGCGTTCGGTAATATCCTCGGCAATCCCAGCAATTCGGTAAACCTCTCCCGTGTCATTTTGAATGGGATACTCCCGTGCCCAGATCCAGCGAATCGAATGGTCAGGGCGAACAATCCGATATTCCTGATTGAAACTAACCGTTCCTGGAACACGGCTGGCAAATGCGGTAAAAACTCGCTCCCGGTCTTCCGGATGAACCGATTCCGTCCACGACTTTGGCTGTTGATAAAGGCTGGCGCAGGAACGCCCCCAAATTTTTTCGTAGGCGGGGCTGATGTAAATCATCTGATGATCGTTACAGGCAATAATCCAGAAAACTTCATGGATGTTTTCGGCAAGCTGGCGAAACTGTTCTTCACTCTGGCGGAGGGCAACTTCGGTTCGTTGTCGTTCACACAGTGCGGCTTGCCGTTCAGCAATTTCCTGCTCCAGTCTGGCATTGGTTTGCACCAGTTCTGCGGTGCGATCGCTGACTAACTCTTCCAATTGATTCTGGTATTTTCTTAGTTCTTCCTCAACTTTCAAGCGCTCCCTAATTTGCGCTTGTAGTTCCTCGTTGGCAGTTTCAAGCTGGGCAGGACTGGGTAAAGCAAGTGCCTGAGGAATCAGCGGCACTAACTGTATGGCAGTGAACAAGGAAACCCCGGCGGTGGCTGCTTTGACCCCACCGGATAGCCAGTAAGTCGGATACCAGAGCGTCCAAACCTCTAATAAATGGGTCGTACCACAGGCAACGATAAATGCCCCAAATAGCAAAAAGATCCAATTGAAGGGGAGATCTTTCCGCCTTTGGACAAAGTAAAGCAGTGTGAGGGGAATGGAATAATAAGCCAATGCAATTAAACTGTCAGCCCCGACGTGTAGCCAGACCAGTTCGGGTTTCCAAAGATAACAGTGTCCATGCGGAATGAAAGGACCGGACAGGAATAATTGGTTAAATAGCTCTGGCATACTGAGGCTCTCGCATTGGCGATATCTAAGAAATATGGCAAAGGTCATTTGACCTTTACGTCTGAGTCACATTTGATCGGTGCCCAACTTGTCTAGAATTATCTACCCGGATGAAACCCGTTGGAGACATTCATCCACAGGCACCTTACCCCTTCCACCTCTCTACCGCTCTGGGCTAGCAAGTTTGGCGAATGCCCCCTGGGAGCCGCTTACAGCAAAGCTTAACACCCGTTCTCTTTTATACAGTCTTTGAGGTGGTAGGTTTCATTAAACAACCCTAAAATGTCCTTTTCATAGGGGTGACAGCTATACCACTATAGTAATTTTCGTTTCAATGAAGTACATCTCACTGTAAAAGGGGTGGAGTGTAGAGGATAGGCGGTGAGACTATCTCCTATTAACTAATTTTTCGGTGTCCGTGGTAACTACCATCCGATAGAGGGTAGGTGTAACAATGATTACGGTTTTGCTAGTTTGTCTAGCTCAGGCAGTTGACTGAGCTGAAAATATTGGTGAAATTTGTCCGTGACCTGGAGCCAGTAAGAGCGCCCGTCCGATTGTCTCCGTTTTTTGACAAATCCCAGTTCTACTAGTTCCTGGACGTGTTGATATGCCCCAGAACCCCGCAGTTCAATCAAATCTGGTTGGGATAGGGGACCTTTGAGGGCGATCGCCGCCAATGTTCGCAATGCCCCCACTCCTAAATCGGCAGGAACCAGGGTTTGCACCAGATGATGAAACGTCTCCCGTAGTTGCAAGCTATAGCCGTTCGGAGTTTCCACCACTTCCAGGGCACTCTCGCGACGGGCGTACTCTTCCATCAGTTCAATCAGTCCATCTTCGGCGGCATGGCGATCGCATCCAGCGAACTCAGCAATTTCTGAGACTGTAAGAGACTGGGCTTTGAGATAGAGAATGGCTTCAATGGTGCTGGCAAGACGAGGCATGGGCAGGAAGGAATGAAGAATAAAAGCTGATAGCAATTTTCAGTTGAATGAATTACATCTCAATCAAGGAAACTAAGGGAATCATGGTCTACCCCGATTGAATGGGATGCGCCATCCCTGTATTATTCATGACGATTTGGGGAAATCTTCAAAAGCTACACCAAAAGGTCGATTTGCCTTGATCTGTCATTCTTCATCCTTCATCCCTCTGCCTTTCCCTCAGTCCAAATTCCTCCCAGTTAATTCCACAAAAATATCTTCCAGATTTGAAGGTCTGACCATCATGCCGGTTTTGTCAGGCTGGTGGTCAAGATAGTGGTTGGCAGCTTCCAGGGTGGGAAAAAACTTATAGTCCCAGCGGTCTTGCATTTGTTTCATCACTAACCCCTCCCCGTGCTTTTGGCGGAATTCCTGGAGTGTGCCGAGTTCAATCAGTTTGCCACTGTCCATAATGCCAATCCGATCGCACAGATATTCCACCTCATCCATATAGTGAGTCGTGATCAGAATGGTCATGCCCTGTTTGTTCAGGTCGCGAATAATCTCCCAAAGGCGGCGACGTGTTTGGGGATCGAGTCCAACGGTGGGTTCGTCCAGAAACAGCACTTCTGGTTGATGCAGGAGCGATCGGGCGATTTGCAATCGACGCTTCATCCCACCGGAAAGGGTTTTGACCAGATCATCTCGCCGATCTGCCAGGTCTACATACTCCAGCCAGCGATCGATGTCTGGCTGACGCTGGGAGCGGGGAATATGGTGGAGTCGCCCATGAAACTCCATGTTTTCCCAAACCGAAAGGTCATTATCCACACTGGTCTGCTGAAGCACTACGCCAATTCGTTGCTTCACCTGCGATCGCTGATTAACCACGTTATACCCAGCGACCAAAATTTCTCCCTGGGAAGGGCGGGTCAGGGTAGTCAGCATCCGAATGGTAGTAGACTTCCCAGCTCCATTGGGTCCCAATAGCCCAAACATCTCTCCCGCTTCAATCTCAAACGAGAGATCATTAACAACCGAGACTTTGTTGAAGTGCTTAAAAACGTTTTGAAGGGAAACTGCAACTACCATGAAAAACTGAGCCAATCGGATGAATATTTAGTAAGAATACTAAATTTAACTTAACATTCCTATGGACAAGTCGGTTAAGCAACCTCTCTCTGGTGACAGGTTCTAAGGCAATTTTTGCCAGGCGACAGCGACAATTTCGCTGAGCCATCGTCGCTGCTCAAGATCGAGGAGGGCATCGTCTGCCAGCACTTCCGCCATCAGTTCATCCAGGGACTGACCACTAGAGCGGGCTACCTGAACTACCCCAGCGATCGCGGCTGCTATCAACTCCTCACTCACAGGATTTTGACGGAGGGCGACGAATTCTTGGGGATGCGCTGGAATAGGATAGTTCATGGTGGACTGATACACGGATTAAAATTACCCTGATAAATTATGAAAAAGCTGTAACGTTTGTTTGCAATTGTGCCTTGCAGTTTAGCGCATTTTAAGCGTTCCTTAACCAACTTCTTTCAGCCAAATCATAGGAGTTTTTCGAGCCAAATGAAGGAAATCCTGTACATTGAAGTTCCCACACCCTCTACTGAGGAGGTTAAAAGCTGGCTACAGCTTCACTTCGAGCCAGTAGAGGGAAAGAAAATCAAGAAGATTTTGACTACAAGCGGTATCCGGTTAGGATTCTCCAACATTTCCTCTGAAGCTAAATTGGGCACTACTCCAGGCACTCCTTCAGGCACTACACTGGGCGACATTGACATTTCTGAGAGTTCCTCACACCTTTGCAATGAACTTTCAATCTTTGTCTGGTCGGTACAACGCACAACCTATCTCAAAGTATTCCGTTGGGCAAAAAGTGCCATCCCCCACGAGGGCACTATTCTAAAATGTCTGGAGTCAGAGATTCGTGACCGCTTTCCCAATCAATATCCTGCTCCTCCAACAATTGACCTGTCTCAGCAATCTATCTTTGATGCTTTAGTTAACCAGTACCCGCTGACTGTTAAGTATTTTCAGAAGATGCCCAACGGAGAGTACGACCTGACCCGTGTTTATTGGTGGGAGCAGCGCTGGCGGGAAGGGGTGCAGAATCCGCAGCAACCGAGGCAGGTGGTGTGTGGCAGGCGGGTAGCAGCGGGTAGCCGTTCCGGGGTACAGGCTACCGAGAAACCAGAAAAGCCGGAGAGCGCTTCCCCGTCCTTGTCTTATGACCTGATCTACATCGGGGGAGCGTTGGGTGTCATCCATGCGGCGGTAATGGCACGGTTGGGGTACCGGGTGTTGCTGGTGGAGCGTCTGCCATTTGGGCGGATGAACCGGGAGTGGAATATTTCCCGCAGTGAGTTTGAAAGCCTGATTAATCTGGGGCTGTTTACTCCGGCTGAGTTTGAAAATGTGATTGCGCGGGAATATGTGGATGGGTTTAATAAGTTTTTTGATGCTAATAATCCACCCCAGGCAAAGGCTCCAGTGTTACATACCCCAACTGTACTGAATGTAGGGTTGGATGCTGAGAAACTGTTACGAGTCTGTGGTGAAAAGCTCCGGGAAGCGGGGGGTGAGATCTGGGACAAAACAGAATTTGTGCAGGCGGAGATTGATCGGGAGAAGGTCGCGCTTCAGTTGAAACACTTGCCCACTGGAGAAATGCGGACAGTGCAGGGCCGATTGTTGGTTGATGCGATGGGAACGGCATCGCCGATCGCCTGGCAGTTAAACGGCGGTCGTGCCTTTGATAGTGTCTGCCCCACGGTGGGGGCGGTAATTGCCAGTGGGTTTGAACCAGGGGTGTGGGATGCCCGCTACGGGGATGTGCTGAATAGTCACGGTGACATTTCGCGGGGACGGCAGTTGATCTGGGAACTGTTTCCGGCAGAGGGGGAAGAGTTAACTTTCTATCTGTTCCACTACCATCAGGTGCATCCCGAAAACCCCGGTTCTCTGTTAGAAATGTACGAAGACTTTTTTACCATCCTGCCAGAATACCGTCGCTGCAATATGGAGCAACTGATTTGGAAGAAACCCACGTTTGGCTACATTCCGGGTCATTTCAGCACTAGTGGGGACGATCGCCGGGTCGCATTTGACCGCCTGATTGCGATCGGTGACGCTGCCTCCCTCCAATCCCCCCTTGTCTTTACGGGATTTGGTTCCCTGGTTCGCAACCTGCCCCGCCTGACCCATCTGCTGGATACAGCACTGAAACACAATTTGCTGGATGCCAGCCATCTCAATCAAATTCGCGCCTACCAGAGTAATGTCTCTGTGACCTGGCTGTTTTCTAAGGGCATGATGGTGCCTACTGGACGCAACCTTCCACCAGAGCGAGTCAACGCCATGCTGAATACCTTCTTCGGCATCCTGGCAGCAGAACCCCCAGAGGTCGCAGAAGCCTTTATCAAAGACCGGGTAGACTGGTTTTCCTTCAACCATATGGCAATCAAAGCTGCCTGGCAAAACCCTGCCCTCCTGCTCTGGATCTGGGATCTGGCAGGTCCCCAGGATATGTTGCGCTGGTTGGGTAGCTACTTGAGCTTTACAATCAGTGCTTTTATCAGTGCCTTAATCCGTAGCTGGTTCCCCAGCTTTCTGAAAAGAGTACAATCCTGGATCGAACCTCGCTTTCCCGGACTATGGCTATGGCTGTTAACCCAGAGCTATGCCTTCACCGATGGCGTTGGTCGCCCTCAAGCGTCTGCAACTCCAGCTTTTAGGCTGACTCACCCGGTCAACCCATCTAGCCAACCCTTGCAGGATTCCCTCAACACTCGATGAAAAATTTCTCGTCCTTTCAACAAACTGCGAATCCAGATAATTTTGCAAGACCGACCTATTGAAAGTGTTGGGTTTCGCTAGCGCTCAAATCAACCTAGGTTGCAGAACTTTTCGGTTGCTCTACTAGTTACTAAGGAGATTTCCAGCAATGAAAATACCAACTCACGGTGCGTTACGCTTCGCTAACGGCACCCTACAGCGGGTAAATTGTTTCGTAGAAATCTCCTAAGTTCCAGCTTAGGAATGGGAATTAAATTACAGCGATTTTCATTTGGTTAAGCCACACGATTCCCTACTCTTTACTCCCTACTCCCCGTCTTTGCTGTGGTCTACGCATCTAATAAACTGCTGTAAGTTCGGAATTGGGTAGGGATGGGTTTTGCCGTCAAATCCATCGCACCAGGCAAATTGGACTGCTAAACCCGCCCGTACAGTTTGCGGGGTTAAATCCAGGATCCTTAGTAACCTTTGCATGGAAGCTCTGGTTTCCCAATACACCTGGAAGCTGGAGCTTCTGGTCAGCCATTACCAGGCTGGAGCCTGGTAACGAGTTGCCCTCTGCACTCTGCTTTTTGTTTGCCAGAACTCCCATTCCTTACCTGATCCCAACCTCTAGCCGGTAGCTGGCGTTACCACGGGTTGTACCAACCACGATCTGATAGTCTCCACTGACTGGAAGCTTACCACTCCAGAAAACAGCCTCCTGCTTTAAGACTCTTCGTTGACCTGTTTGGCTGGCAGGGGTCACAACATCAAACACAGCATTGTTTTCCAGGGACTGAATTCTGACAGTCATGGTCTGTCCTTTCTGGGCACCTAAGAGATAGGTATCACGGGTTCCCCGGACAACCGCGGTTTGCACTGTAGCAGAGCTTTCACCAGGTTTGAACCGGATGCGCTGGGTGCGCGATCGCTGGGCATACCTGACCGGCATCTCTGACACCGTTTGGCCCGGATGAGGGCTTTCTGTGGGAGGGCGCAAGCTGGAGGCACCCCCCCCACTCAGAAAAATTGGCAAAACTGCTAGAGCAACAGCGGAAAATATCAAGGAAGAACTTCGTTTCATGGACACAGTTATAGAAAGGTGTCAGGGAGCAGAGTACAGGTAGTACGGGGTAGGGAGAAAGGGCAAAATGACAGGGTTTTGCCCTTTCTACTTTGTCCTGCAACCCAAGACGTTCCCATCAGGAAACCAGTTCCGTTGCTTTTTGGGGTGTGGGATCTTCTAGGGGTAATCCTTTGATTTCCCGGTACAGCCGGTCATACTGGTGGGCCGAGGTTTCCCAGCTAAAGTCTTGAGCCATTCCACGTTGTTGCAGTTCCCGCCAGCGATCTTTGTAATGAAAGCCTTCCCATGCCCGCACCATGCAGGTATACAGGTCGAGGGGTTCATAGCGGTCAAAACAATAGCCGGTGCCTGCCTGGTTCATTGGCTCATGGTGGGTGACGGTATCTACCAGCCCTCCGGTGCGACGAACAATGGGAATGCAGCCATAACGCATGGACAGCATTTGGGCAATGCCGCAGGGTTCAAACCGGGAGGGCATTAAAAAGGCATCGGAGCCAGCGTAAATCCGGCGAGAGAGGGCATCGTTATACAGCAAGTAGACCGCCATCCGACCAGAATAGCGAGAGGCAATTTGCCACATCTGGGTTTCGTAGTAGCGATCGCCAGTCCCCAGTAAAATGAACTGGGCATCGGTATATGCCATGAATCGATCCAGCATTTGCAATACCAGATCCAGCCCTTTTTGTTCTACCAGGCGCGTCACCATGCCAATTAAAAAAGCGCTGGAATTGACTTCCAGTCCGAGTTCTTCCTGAAGCGAAATTTTGTTGGCTGCCCGCTCGTCTAGAGTATCGGAGGTGAACGCTTGAGTGATGTACCGATCCGTTGCCGGATTGTAGGAGTCCACATCAATTCCATTTAGAATGCCGGACAGCTTACCGCTAACGAAAGACAGCAACCCCTCCAGAGATTCACCATAGGCAGGCGTTTGAATTTGTCTCGCATAGGTGGGAGAGACGGTATTGACGCGATCGGCAAACTGAACAGCCGCCGCCATCGTGTTGTGCCCCTGCATGTACCAGGGGCACCAGGTCATCTGCTCTAGTCGCCAGCGCCAGGGACCCTGGTATGCCAGATTATGAATCGTAAACAGGGTGGCAATTTCTGGGGACTGGTGCATCCAGACTGGAATCATACCCGTGTGCCAGTCATGGCAGTGAATCAGGTCAGGTTTCCAGTAGTTCCAGGCAAATTCGGCGGCTCCGTTGGCAAACAAGGTAAACCGCCAATCCTCATCTTCACCGGAGTAAACACGGCGAGGCGAAAACGCAGGATGACCGAATAGGTAGAGAGGCACATCACTTCCGGGCAGAGCGGCTTCGTAGATATCGAAGGTCTGAAACATGGCAGATCCCTCCCAAATTGGTGTCTTGGGAACTTTCATCTTGTCTGCCAGAAACCCGTAATAGGGCAGAAAAACACGCACATCGTGCCCCATTTTTTTCAACACTTTTGGTAGCGAGCCAACGACATCGCCCATTCCACCAACCTTGGCGAGCGGAGCCGCCTCTGCTGCAACAAACAGAATTCGCATGCTAGGTTCTGTGTCTCCCTGAAATCTCTATACCAAAGCAACTGTGACCGTTATGGATAGTCAGTTAGTGAGAATTGACTAAACTTTACCAACCACTGCACTGTCATCATACCCACTAAGGGGAACCCCAGGAAGTTTCAGAGTTGAGAGTTTTTAAGCTGAGAATGGGAAATTGAAGGCTTTTCTCTGCTCTTAATTTCTGGCTCCTGGCTCGTTTTACAGCTTCTGAGGAATTTCTAGCCAACAAATTACCGGCTGGCTATGCGCTGGGGGTAGGCTCAGCCAACGATTTCGCTCAACCACCGCACTCTGAAAGAAGCGGAAGGGCACAATTTTGGAAGATAAAATCTTTTTTGGAAACCACTATAATCTCCTATCTAAATCTTGCAAATAAGACGCAGCTTCCTCCGTGGTCACCTGGGGAAACTCTTGATAGAAGCGGCTGACGCTGTTGAACGGATGGGGAGTGGCCAGGACAATCACCCGATCGCCCAACTCTTGCAAAAACGGCATCAAATCTGGCGGAGCCACTGGAGTGCAGATCCAGATTTCGGCGGCTTGTTGTGCCCGTAGCGATCGCACCGCCGCTGCCATCGTCATACCAGTGGCAATACCATCATCCACCAGCAACGCGATCGCCCCTGATGGATTGGCACGGGGTCCACTTGGCGAAAAAGTTCTCCACTGCGCCTCTGCATGGGATCTTGCCTGTTCTAAGGCTGATTCGTGCTGGGTAAACGGTGGCATAATCAACCGTTGATGGGAAGCCCAGATGACATGCCCATCTGCCGTGACCGCCCCAATTGCCAGTTCGCTGTTGTCGGGTCGGGTAATTTTTTTGGCAACAATGACATCCAGTGGACAATCCAGTGCGTGCGCGAGCGGGTGGGCGATCGGTAGCCCGCCTCTGGGCAAAGCATAGACTACATAGCGCCTCTCTGCCTCCTCATGGGGCAACGCCGCCACCTCAGCCAGCACTGCCTGTGCCAGCCTTTCACCCGCTTCCTGGCGATTGACAAAACAAACCGTTGCTCCCGTATCTTGAAACGATGAAAACGTCACCATAACTTCCCTCCGACAGCGCGTTCCAGGGATCCCAATCCCATCATGACTGAAAATTAAAGGCTTGAGCTTATGGGAAGCAAGATTCTTATCACCTGGCATCTTTATTGAAGATAGCTGCTAAGGATTGACGATTATCTTAAAATTTAGAGACTTTGAAACGGCACGATTGCCCCCTTTTTATCAATTTCTATGGCAAACGACGACCAAATCAGCCTGTTTGAACTTTCCCAGTCGGATAGCAATTCTGCGCCCCCGCCAACATTTGACCCAGAATTAATTCCGACGGATGCCAAAGTGCCTATTCCTGCTGGTACTTACCAGACCATGGAGCAGATGAAAGTGCATTGCAATCAGTGCTTTCGCTGCGGCTTAGGAGAAACCCGAACCAACGCTGTCATTGGGCGAGGCAACGACAGGGCACCCATCATGATTGTGGGGGAAGGGCCTGGGCAGAACGAGGATGAAACCGGAATTGCATTTGTGGGTAAAGCAGGGCAACTTTTAGACAAAATTCTTAGCTCAGTCAATCTGACTGAAAATGATGTTTACATTTGCAACGTTGTCAAATGCCGTCCCCCAGGAAACCGTGATCCCCAGCCTGCGGAAATTGAGGCTTGCAACGGCTACCTGCGGGAACAGATTCGACTGGTAGACCCCAAAATTATTTTGTTGACAGGCAAATACGCCATGCTCACCCTGTTGGGAATTAAACAGGGGATCACCAAAGTCAGAGGGCAATGGGTCGAACGGGAAGATCGCCTCTACATGCCAATCTTCCACCCCGCTTACCTGCTGAGGAACCAGTCCCGTGAGAAGGGAAGTCCTAAATGGCTGATGTGGCAGGATGTTCAGGAAGTACGGAAGAAGTTGGATGAAATTCAGAATGGGAGTTGAGAGTTGAGAGTTGAGAGTTAAAAGTTGCCCTCTGCTCCTCCGCCCCCTCACTCCTCACCCCTTCCCTTGGTTTCTCAACGCTTTGTGGATTTTCTTCCAGCGTTCTTTTTCAACCAGACTGGCTTGTTGATCCTGGCGGCGGGTGAGGTAGTTGAGTTCCTTCTGGAGTTTTTGGTAGTTGAGGAACCGGGAGCGATCGAGGGTTCGGGCATCCAGGGCTTGTTGAATGGCACAGCCCGGTTCACTATCGTGTTGGCAATCGCGGAAACGACAGTGTTCTGCTAAAGCCTCAATATCTGCAAAGGTTCCCTGCAAACTCTCTTGCCCCGACCAGATCTGAATCTCCCGCATTCCAGGGGTATCGATGATCCAACTGTCGGTCGGTAATCGAATTAACTCCCGATGGGTAGTGGTATGCCTACCCCGGTCATCTCCCTGCCGAACCGATTGAACTGCCTGGATCGCTTCTCCTTTCAACTGGTTCGTCAGCGTGGACTTGCCCACCCCGGAAGATCCCAGCAGGGCAATGGTTTGTCCCAGATGAAGGTAGGGGTTGAGGGCATCTAGTCCTTGCTGGTGGGTAGCACTGAGGGGAATGATTGGAATACCAGGCGCGATCGCCTCCACTTCAGCCATGCACTCTTGCACTGCATGACATCGGTCTACTTTGTTGAGAACAATGACTGGATTCGCACCACTCTCCCAGGTCAGTAGTAAATAACGTTCAATTCGCCTGGGGTTGAAGTCACCATCTAAGCCAGAAACCAGGAAAGCCGTGTCAATATTTGTCGCCACAACCTGTTCTTCAGTCCTGGCACCTGCCATTTTGCGAGAAAACTTGCTTTTGCGTGGTAAAACTGCATGGATAATGGCTGATTGCTCAGATTCCCTTGTGCGAATCACAACCCAATCTCCTACCGCAGGAAAGTCTTGCGATCCCGTTGCCTGGTATCGCAGGTTGCCTTTCACCTCGGCGGTCACCTCTCCCATTTCTGTGTAAAGGGTGTAAATGTTGCGGTATGCGATCGCCACCCTACCAACGGTAAACCCTTGTTCCCGATAGGGTGTGAAGCTGGAAGCAAAAAAATCACTCCAGCCCAGTGTAGATAAATGCATTGTTATTGCCTCAATGTGCTGTTTGGTTAGGTGCACACAGAGGGGAGAGGGGAGTTGTTAGTTTTTGGTTAGTAGTCAGTAGTCACTAGTTGGTGCCAAGTTGGATTAGCAACCTCCTAATGACCAATGACCAATGACCAATGACCAATAAAAACTTTTAACTCTCAACTTTCAACTTCTCAACTGCTCTCTTTCCTTATATTTCAGCTAAAGAAGAGGCTGAACGAAAGCTCTCTGTGTGCCAGATCTGTGTGATTTGAAGGGTTACAAGGACCCAGACTGGTTGAAGCTCAGACATCGTTCTTTCCTCCTTAACGAGGTGTATGAGTGATAACAAGTCTAACCTGGTGGATTCCTGAAACTTTCACAACCTGATTGCTCCCGCCTGGCAATCCCTCAACCAGATCCGAACCGCCTGAGCGGTTAAACTGTCACTGCTTTCTCTGGGGACAGTCAGCGGTAAAGTGCTATCGGGGTAGGAACCGAAGTGGGAAAACATGAGGGCAATGCGCCAACCGGCGCTTGTTTTGGTCAGAAACAGCCAGTGATAGTGCTGGTATTCTTCCAGGTGTTGACCAACGTACTGACGTTCCAGGACGGTGAAAAAGATCTGGTGCAGATTTTCGTTAACAGGATTGTTGTATTCGCGGGACTGGGCGGGAAGAGGAATAAAATCCGGCTGGTTGGCGACGATCGCATACAGCAAACTACCCGTCTGACGATGCACCTGACGCAGATGAACCCGGTTCATGTACTGTGGTAAGTCTCGCAACAGGGCGGTGCTCAGTGGCTCTACCCTGGCAGGGCAGGTGACGCGGGGGCGAATGTATTGCGGTGTTTGGTTGTTGGTAGCCTTCGTTTGGCTGGCAGGAATGGAGGGATGGGCGGCATGGAGAGGAAAAAGGGCGATCGCCCCTCCCAGCAAAATTTCTCCCACCCAATTACTGTTTCTCAGCATCTCAAAATCTCAACCCGATTGATGTGTAAGCTGGGTGGCTCAGACCTCCGAGGTTTTTGAAAACCTCGGAGGTCTTGGGTGATTTGCAATTTTTCTTACTTGTATTCATTACACCCCGTCTTAAGCCGTTTCCCCTGGCATAAGCCCCATCCACCCATCCATCCATTCACCCATTCACCCAGTCGTCGCCAGTTCCTCACAAATCCGCTCAAACGCTGCCACGGGATCTGCCGCTGCCGTAATCGGACGACCAATGACCAGGTAATTTGCCCCTGCTTTGAGGGCTGCTGCTGGGGTGACCACCCGACGCTGATCGCCCGCTTCTGACCAGGTGGGACGCACCCCCGGACAAACCAGCAGAAAGTCATCACCACAGGCTCGTCGGAGTGATGCGGCTTCCTGAGGGGAGCAGACCGCACCGGCTAAACCACTTTCCTGTGCCAGTAGCGCCATCTGAAGCACATATTCTGGCAATTCCAGGGGAATCTTCAAGTCAAAGGCAAGATTGCGGGAGTTGAGGCTGGTCAGCAGGGTGATTGCGATCAGCTTAGGGGTAGGCTGTCCTGATTCAGATGCCCCCGCTGCCGCTGCCGCTTGAGCCGCTTGTAGAGCTTCCTTTCCAGCAGTTGCATGGAGTGTGATCAAATCGACCCCATAACGGGCAGCGGCGCGACAGGCTCCTGCAACGGTGTTCGGAATATCGTGGAACTTGAGATCCAGAAAGATCTTTTTCTGGCGGGACTTGAGTTCATGCAAGATACTGGGACCACTGCTGACAAAGAGTTCCAGCCCTACTTTCCAGAAGCTCACTTGAGGCATTCTATCTAGAAGTGCGATCGCTTCTCGTTCGCTCGACACATCCAGGGGAACGATAATGTAACTAGCAAATACCATGAAAGCCTGAAGAAATTAGCGGTGCGAACCTTGTTTTTAGCCATTGTTTCATGATCTGGAGCAAAGTTTTGCAGGTCAAACAAATGAGTGATGTTAGAAGCAGCGGATCGTAGCAAAATATACTTGCTTCAGATCAACTTTTCTCCTGCTTTAGATCACCGCTTCGCCTGCCTCAAATCAGAACTTCCCCCATTGGGTTGATTTAGGATTATCAAAACCTGAGTTATGTCACATCACCTGATCGGAGGAAAATTGCGTCATAAACGCCGGATAATTCCCCCCGTTTCTTACGGTTTGCTCCAGTTTCCCCTACGGGTCGTCCTGGTCGTCCCCTTTTTATTAGAAATTCTGATTGTAGTAGGGTTAACCGGGTATCTATCCTTTCGCAATGGACAGCAGGCAGTCAATAACCTGGCTCATCAGTTAATTGATGAGGTTAGCGATCGCACCCATGATCAATTGAATGCCTACTTGAAAACCCCGCCATTGATTGCCCGCATGGCATCCAGCACCATTGAATTGAGTGTTCTTCAACTTTCGGATCTGCCTCGCATTGGACAGTATTTTCAACACAAACACCGACTCTACCCCGACATTAGCTCGATTGGGTTAACGAATACCCAAGGTGAATTTGTGGGAACTCACCTGGCAGGGGAAAATCAACCGGTGATTGAGGTGTTGAAGAGGTCGGGCGATGCTCAACTCTACTACTACAAATTTAAGGGGGATGGTAACCCAGCTAAACCCCTACAACCGGATGCCCAGTTTACCGTCGTGAATCCAGAGCGATATACCAATGCAGTGCAAGTCGGCAAGCCTGCCTGGGGCGAGATTGACCAGTGGTCAAGGGATCCAGGCTTAGGAATTTCATTTAATCAGCCGATTTATGACCACAATCAAACGCTGTTAGGAGTCCTCATGATTGAGGACAGTTTGGTTCAAATCAACCAATTTCTACGTCGCTTGCAGCTAAGTCCAAACGGCAGAATTTTCATTGTTGAAGCTTCTGGTCTGTTGGTTGCCAGTTCAAGTGATGAGCCACCCTATGACCTGGTAAATGGCAAAGTTCAGCGGATCAAAGCCTCCAGAAGTTTTGATCCGCTGATTTCAGAAACCGCGGCTTATTTAAGTGCCCACTTTGCTCAGTTGCAAACCATCAAAGAGGCACAGAAACTGGACTTCGAGATCAACGATGTACGTCAGTTTGTGCAGATAAAGCCGTACACCGATCAGTATGGTCTCAATTGGCTGATGGTGATGGTGATGCCAGAATCCGATTTTATGGCAGAAATTCAGCACAGTACTCGGATGACAATGATGCTTTGCGCCGTTGCCCTGTTGGCGGCGATCGCCCTGGGGTGGACCACTGCCGAGTGGATTGCCAAACCGATTCTAAGACTGAGTCGGGCAAGCCGTAACCTGGCTCTGTTCTTCAATGGGACTATCCCATTGAAGAACAGAGCCAGATTGCTGAACTGGAAGTTCTGGCGCGATCGTTTAACCAGATGACAGCCCATTTGCAAGAATCCTTTGATCAGGTCACCACAGCCCTGCAAAAATCGGAAGAAAAATTCACAAAAATATTTCGCTCCAGCCCTGACCCAATGGCGATCGCCACCCTGGATGGACTCTACCTGGAAGTCAATGATTCGTTCGTCAACCTGTTTGGCTATGACAGAGAAGAAGTTGTGGGTCATCGGCACAGTGAAATCTCCATTTGGCTCAATCCAGCGGACCGAAAAACCCATGTTGATCAACTACGGGAGCAAGGACGCATCCTTAACCGAGAAGAAGCGTTTCAAACCAAATCGGGGGAATTGCTGACTGTGCTTTTTTCCTCTGAAATCATTGAACTTCAGGGACGGCAATGCATTATTGGAGCTGCCAGAGATATTACAGAACGTAAGCGCGTCGAAGAAGAACGCAGACAGGCAGAAGCCGCCTTACGCGAAAGTGAAGAACGATTTCGGGGAGCATTTGCCACCAGCGCGGTAGGCATGAATATTGCTTCCCTTGAAGGGCAGTTTTTGCAGGTGAATCCTACCTTTTGTCGGATGCTGGGTTACACCGAGGCAGAACTGCTGAAGTTCACGTTTTATCAGGTCACTGACTCTGAAGATGTAGAGAAAGAATTAAATCATACCCGGCAACTCCTGAGTGGAGTCATCCCCTACTACCATCTGAAAAAACGTTACGTTCGGAAAGATGGAAATGTTCTGTGGGCATTAGTCAGTATTTCGCTCGTCCATAACAGTGAACAGAAGCCCCTTTATTTCGTTGCTCACATCCAGGAACTGCATGACCATCAAGGGATAATGCATCCTATAGGGTGAAGCAGACCCTAATTTGACTGATTTTAACTAATTGATTTGACTGATTTAGAACCAAGCCAATCATACAAAGCTCAGGATCTACTACTGAACAAAGCGGACAAATTTGTTTTTACCCAATTGCAACACTTTGCCAGCCAGAGTGTCTGGGGAGTCGAAGCTCAGATCCACCCGCTCTACTTTTTCTCCATCTAACCGGACGGCACCCCCTTGAATCTGGCGACGGGCATCGGAACTGGTCTTGCATAAGCCACTCGCACTGACCAAGTAAAAGATTTTGGCAGGAAACTGAACCTCTGCCAGGGAAAATTCTGGAACATTATCTGCCTGGGACGTAGAACCCTGGATCAGGGCGATCGCATCTTGCTGTGCCTGATTCGCCGCCGCATCTCCGTGGTATTGAGTCACAACGTTTAATGCCAGCCGCTTTTGAGCCTCGCGGGGATTCTCCGGCATCTGCTCCAGGGGCACATCCGTCAGCAACTCAAAATAGTTTTTTAGCAGATGATCGGGCGTTTTCTCCAGCTTCGAGTACATCGTCAGCGGGTCTTCCGTCAGCGCCACATAGTTACCGAGAGACTTCGACATCTTCTGCACCCCATCCGTCCCCAGCAAAATTGGCATCAGTAGCCCAAACTGAGGGCGCAGCCCAAAGTGCCGCTGCAAGTCTCGACCGACCGCAATGTTGAACTTCTGATCGGTGCCACCCAGTTCCACATCGGCTTCCACCGCCACCGAATCAAAGCCCTGCATCAGCGGGTAAAGAAACTCATGCAGGTAAACAGGGTTGCCCTTGTCGTAGCGTTCTGCAAAGCCTTCCTTTGCCAGCATTTGCCCGACGGTCATGGTCGCCAATAATTCCAGAATCTTACCCAGGTCTAGATTTGCCAGCCATTCCGAGTTGTAGCGAATCTCTAACCGTCCTGGGGTGTCAAAGTCCAAAATGGGACGTACCTGCTCCAGGTAGGTCTGGGCATTGGCGCGAACGTCGTCCTCGGTTAATTGCTTTCGCACCTCTGACTTGCCCGTGGGATCGCCAATCCGAGCCGTAAAGTCACCAATAATTAGCACAGCGGTATGACCCGCATCCTGAAATGCCCGCAGCTTGCGGACGGGAATGCTATGCCCCAGGTGAATCTCCGATCCAGTCGGGTCAATTCCCAGCTTTACCCGCAAGGGGCGATCGCTCCCCTGCAATCGCTTTAACAAATTCTCATCCAGACTGATAGAATCTGCCTGGTCAGGAAAAATCTCGCTGATCCCGCGTCGCAGCCAGTTAAAATCTGGGTCTGAGCCGGAAGCTCCCTGACCACCTACTGAATGTAAATTTCCTGTTAAATTCTCTAGACTCACGGATGAACGTTCACGATTCATGGACGGACTACTATAATTGCAGGCATTAAGCAATCACACAGCATGGAGTGTAAGATTTTTCGACCCGTGCCCATCTGGTAGCCTGCATGTATTACTGTAACGTGATTTGTCATCTCTACTTTATGTGCCTATCTGAGAGGTTAGTGCTACCCTTTACCAGAGCAGTTTCAAATGCATGATTTTGGCTTCCTGATCGGGCAATTGCCCGGTGGATATTAAACAATATAGGGCGCTTTGATCGACTGCTGTATTCTAAATCTTTTAAGGGAATAAAATCGTCGTGTCGTCCAATACCCTCCAACAACGGAATCAACCTGACGCTCCCGAAGCAGTCTTCCAGTTTGTCAAAACCGTCGGCAAGGTCACCGGGGGCATGGTGCTGGGGACAATGATGCTGACCAGTTCGGTGGTCGCAGGCGGGCTGGTGGGTTTGGCAATTAGCTTCCGTAACCTGCCAGATGTGCGGGTTTTGCGCAGCTACGTGCCCAGCGAGACTACCCACATCTACGATGTCAAAGGTAAGCTATTAAGCAGCATCCACGGGGAAGCCAACCGGGAAGTGATTCCGGTGGATAAGGTTTCGCCAGATTTAAAACGGGCAGTATTGGCGATCGAAGACAGTTACTTCTATTCCCACCGGGGCGTGAACCCAGGGGCAGTCGTTCGCGCCTTTGTGGCGAACTGGGAAACGGGAAAAACGGTTGAAGGCGGTTCTACCCTGACTATGCAGTTGGTGAAAAACCTCTTCCTGACACCCAAGCGAAACTTTAGCCGTAAAGTGGCGGAAGCAGTACTGGCGCTGCGGCTCGAGCAAATTTTGACGAAAACTCAGATTTTAGAACTGTATTTGAATCAGGTGTACTGGGGGCACAATACTTATGGTGCCGAAACCGCCGCCGAAAGCTACTTTGGCAAGTCATCAACCGAACTGAATCTGGCAGAGTCTGCCATGATGGCGGGGCTGATTCAAGCCCCAGAGAGCCTCAGCCCCTTTATTGACTACAAACAAGCAAAGCAACGGCAGTATGTCGTTCTGAGGCGGATGCGGGATCTGCAATGGATTACGCCCCAGGAGGAAGCCGCTGCCCGTAAACAGCCAATTCGCCTGGGTAAGGTGACTTCTTTCCAGGGCAGTACCATTCCCTATGTCACCGAAGCAACGGTCCAGGAGTTGACGAAGCGGTTTGGGAGAGATGCCTTACTCAAGGGTGGGATGCGGGTGCAAACCACTGTGGATACCAAACTCCAACGGATTGCGGAGGATGTGGTCAATCGGGGACATTCCAACCTGCTGGCACAGGGCGTTTATGCTGACCAGATGGCACTGGTTGCGGTCGATCCTCGGACCCATTTTGTCAAAGCAATGGTGGGCGGGGTCGATTACGGCAAGAGCCAGTATAACCGTGCCGTTCAGGCTTTACGCCAGCCCGGTTCTGCGTTTAAGCCCTTTGTTTATTACACTGCCTTCGCAACGGGCAAATACTCACCTGAGTCGATCGTTTCCGATAGTCCAGTGAGTTACCCGGATGGGTATGAATATTACTCACCCCAGAACTACGATGGTTCTTTTTCTGGATCGATCACGGCTCGTCGGGCACTGGAGGTTTCCCGTAATGTGCCCGCTGTTCGCCTGGGTCAGGACATTGGGCTAAATAAAGTCATTGATGTCTGCCGCACGATTGGCATCCGCACCCCAATTGAACCTGTCGTGTCCCTACCCCTCGGTGCAGTCGATCTGACTCCTCTGGAGATGGCGGGGGGATACGCCACCTTCGCTAGCAATGGTTGGTATTCAGAAACTACGATGATTGTGCAGGTGACCGATAGTATGGGGAATGTCCTGCTGGATAATACGCCAAAGCCTCAACTGGTGCTTGATCCGTGGGCAGTCGCCTCACTTAACAATGTGCTGCAAGGGGTCATTTCTCAGGGAACGGGAACCGCTGCCCAAATTGGTCGTCCAGCGGCAGGTAAAACGGGGACGACATCCTCTGAGCGAGACATCTGGTTTGTGGGTTATGTGCCCCAGCTATCGGTTGCGGTCTGGGCAGGAAACGATAACTATACGCCAGTCGGCAGGGGCGCGACGGGGGGTGGGTTCATTGCTCCCATCTGGCGAGACTTTATGGAGCAGGCTTTAAGAGGGGTTCCGGTCGAGAATTTCCGATCGCCTTCCGACTTCCCACGCCCGTAGTACTCTGTTAGAAAAATTTTGGCGGTTCGCAGATTCTCAAAATTTAACCGTGGATGTTAGGTTTCGCTGGAGCCGAGAGGGGATGGGTGAAAAGCTTGACGGTGCTTAACCCATATAAGGCGGGCGATCGTACTTGCCCCTCGACGGCTAGATGGGTGAGGAATGCTTCGATTTCAGCTTTGCCCATCTCTTTGGATGGCACTTATTGCGAAACAGAATGTAGCGGCGAATCCACTGCACGTAAGTTTCTTCTGTGTGGTAGGCGTAGTGCTTGAGACGAATGGCATCCCGCACCTGATCCAGCAATTTCTTAGAAGGTGACTGCATAGAGATAAATAAATGCACTGTGTATCTAATAGGACATTCATTTATCTACGTAAGGAATCTGAAAATATGCAGAAAGATTCTGTCTATTCAGTCTAAACGGCGTATTATGCGGAAACAATCTGCATAAGTAGCGAATTTTGGAGACTATACCGAATCATTCTGCCTATCCGCCCAATTTGGGATCTTAGGCAGAAAATTTCAGTCTATTAATAGTTCGACCGCTTTGCGTTTCCGTCAGGAGAGCCGCTCAAAGGGTATCTGTAAGTACCGAGTGTTGAGGTGGCACGGAATTTCTCAGTAGGTTGCACTGTATGGTGATAAATAATATTTCTAAAATTGAAGCGACCAGTAAGTTCTACGCACAAAGGTAAGCTTTTGATATTGCTGCATTCTCAATTTGATCTCTGAGCAAATCCATTAGTGATATGATTTCATGATGCAATTCCATATACTGATCAAACCCGATTAATAGATATTGTCCATGCGCGATTTCGTTTCTAGAACGAAGCAAGGTTTCATCAATAATTTTTTCTTTTGTTTCATAGAAAGAGTAGTCTAGCCCTAAGATGCATATAATATCTTTCAAGACTTCAGAATTAAGATTTGATTGTGTCTTAATTGCATCATCCCATTGAATTAAACACTTGGATTCTAACCCTGTTATTAGGAAATCTATAACTTTGGTAAAGATAACTGCTCTATAACTGCCTTGAGCTTCATTAAGGTGTTTTTTAACAGCCAAAGCTAGAAAGTTAGGTGCCAGTTCTGAGTATTTTAGGTTTTGCCTAGCAACAAACTCTACATAAGCTGTCGCAGCATTCTTAACAAAGCCTTCCCAGTGCGCGTACAAAATTGCAGTACCGCTCCTAAGCAAAGTAGATTGAACAGTTTTATATCTATTTTTCTCGACTAAAGTTTTGATGTATATCAGTTCTTTTTTTCGCCATGCAATTTCCTCAGAAAGCTGATCACTTAGCTGAGATACAGTCCGAATCTTGGTCATGGTTTGAACAAATCTCTTCCCAGAGGAACTATTCTTGGCATCCGCAAACTAGCTGTTTTTCCAGAACCAATTCTTTTTAGGAAGTCTTTGTTTCCCCATAACTTTTTAATCCGTTCTAAAATTTCAAAATTCTTCACATCCAGAATGGCCTCATAGTTATATCCAACACCAAGGGCAACTGCCTCAAAAGCAGATAATAAAAATCCACCTAGAAATCTTTGGGCACCTCGATTAATTGGTTTTCTAGCAATTTTCAGTCTCATAACAGTCTCATGGTCAATTGCTGGGCTTCGGCCAGCAAAATCTGCGGCGCATAGAGCGTCTAACCTGACTCAATACCCGATTTTGGGCAGATCTATCCCTCAAGTGGGCGCGTTTGCCAGAACACTAAGCGCAGCAAGTTGTAGGTCAAGTTTTTCAACCCTAACTGCA
>NZ_JBXBCF010000087.1:0-55046 GCF_056784235.1 Kovacikia sp. CALU 1929 | reverse complement strand
GGGGGCGCTTTTTTTATGGGAGGGTGAGGGGGGAGGAGGGAGGGGTTGTTAATTGTTGGTTGTTAGTTGTTAGAGAAAGGGAAAAGTTGAGCGTTGAAAGTTAAGAGTGGTGATGGGTAATCGGTTGACCAATGACCAATGACCAATGACCAATCACTGAGAACTATAACAATATCTAACTGGCTATAGTGTTCTGTATGCCCAAAACGTTTTCCTTCATACCGGATATACGACCCATTGGGCTGGGTGAAAGTCCTTTACTGCTTTTGGCGATCGCCTTGAGCGGTGGGATTTTAATGGCACTGGCAACTGCCCCTCTGAATGCCTTTCCCCTGGCATGGGTTGCCTTGGTCCCTCTCTGGGGGCTAGTTTTCCGCGATCGCGCTACATCTCCCACTGTACGACCCAGATTCTTTACCCTGCCTCTCGCTTGGGGCATTGGCTATCATGGCTTAGCCCTTTCCTGGATTACCGGACTTCACCCCCTGACCTGGCTAGGGATGTCCTGGTTAGCCAGTGTGGCAGTGACTTTCTTTTGCTGGGCATTCATTACCCTGTGGGGCGCAGGATTAGTAGTCATTTGGGCATGGGCAGTTAAAAAATTTACCCCTTTCCCCCTGGCTCCTTCCACTCTTCCACCTCCCTTTACCCGTATCCTTTTCGCTACTGCCCTCTGGTGTGGACTGGAGTGGTTGTGGAGCCTGGGTTCTCTCTACTGGACATCGCTCTCCTATACCCAAAGTCCAGGAAACCTGGCAATTCTTCATCTGGGGCAACTTTCCGGTCCTTCTGTGGTGACGGCGGCGATCGTAGCGGTAAATGGGTTGTTAGCAGAAGGCTGGATTGGTTACCGGGTCGCTAGTGAGCAGTTCCTCAAGAAACCAGAGGGCACAGGGAAAATGCGGGGAAGCGATGGAACGAGGGCATGGAAAGATTTTGATGCCCAGGCTCACATTCCCCCACCTTATATCTTTCTGGTAACGGCTGCTTTTCTCATAATTTCGCTACACCTGATTGGTTTTGGACTTTACAGTCAGCCACTGATTGATTCTGAACAAATGGCTTTGAACGTTGGAGTCGTTCAGGGCAATGTGCCAACTCGGATTAAACTTTCGCCAGTGGGTGTACGGCGTGCAATTCAAGGCTATGTCAATGGCTACACATTGCTGGCAGAGCAGGGCGTTGATGCGGTGTTAACTCCAGAAGGGGCACTACCTGTGCTGTGGGATGAGAAAGACAAGCAAGAGAATGCTTTTTATCAGGCGGTCGTGAATCAGGGAGTAGTTGCCTGGTTAGGAACGTTTACGACTGATGATGGAAAAATAACTCAGAGCCTGTTGACTCTAACTGGCAAAGGCGAGACCTATAGCCAGTATCACAAGATTAAGTTGGTGCCTTTAGGAGAATATGTTCCCTTTCGGGAAGTGCTGGGAGGGTTGATTAATCGTCTCTCGCCGATTGAAGCCGATATGGTGCCAGGCACCTCTGCCCAACGGTTTGATACTCCTTTTGGGCGGGCGATCGCCAGCATTTGCTATGAGTCTGCCTTTCCGGCACTTTTCCGGGCACAGGCAGCCGAGGGTGGGCAGTTTATCCTGACCGCATCTAACCTCGACCCCTACAGCGAGGTACTGATGGCACAACATCAGGCGCAAGACTTAATGCGGGCAATTGAAACCGATCGCTGGGCAATCCGGGCAACGAATACGGGTTACTCTGGCATCATCGACCCTCATGGCAGAGTCATTTGGCGCTCTCAGCCCCACGCCTATGAAATCCATGCCGAAAGAGTTTATCGCCGTCAAAACCAGACATTTTATGTGCGTTGGGGCGATTGGCTAACCCCGCTCCTGGTAGGAATGGCGGTAGTTAGCTGGTTGAGTGATCTCTACAAAAAAAAGTCGTTGGCAAAGAAAGAACGTAATGTATGAATGACGAAGCCAGTTACATCACCGAAGTTAATCTGGATATCACGGGGGTCAGCAAAGCATCTTTGGCTGAAAGTACCATGAAACACAAAGAGACTTTCAATCATGTAGAAAAGCTGCTTCAGCAAATTCCAACCTGGCTATTTGCGACAGGTGCGGTGATTATCCTAGCGATCATTGCCCTTTGGCTAGAAGCGGACACGATTCGATCATTTCGAGATGCCATCAAGGTACTCTTTGAACATGCGGAGTCGATCGCCATTGTGGCGGCAGTGATTTCCTTCTTTAAGGAAGCACCTGGACGTAAGGCGCAGAAGCATTATGAAGCCTGGCAGGTAATTGATCACGCCGCCGCCGCCAAGGTTTCAACCAGTTATGCACGCATTCAAGCCCTTCAAGATCTCAACCAGGATGGTGTTTCCTTGAGAGGCATCCATCTTCCGGGTGCCCGCCTGCAAGCGATAAACCTACAGGGAGCCATCCTTACCTGTGCTGACCTCAGCGATGCTGACCTTGTTCGGGCGAACCTGATGGATGCCGATTTGAGCCATACAAATCTTAGTCACGCAAATTTGATTGATGCTAATCTGCGGGGGGCAAACTTGATGGATGCTGACCTTAGCTGTGCAATTTTAGGGCTTGCTGATCTCAGCCATTGCAATTTAGTCGATGCTGACTTGATGGAAGCAAACCTGATGGATGCTGACCTCCGCCATACCAATCTCAAAGGGGCTAACCTCACGGATGCTGACGTGAGTTGCGCGGATCTGAGGCAAACTAAAAATTTGACCCTGGGACAGATTAAATCGGCTCGGTTTTGGGATCAGGCGGTTCACGAACCATCCTACTGGCGAGAACTTAGCCTCAAGTCAGACCCATAAGGCGATTTTTAGATGAGTAAACTACCACTACCTACCATTGCCTTAAAACCGCTCAACCCCTTCAAACTGCTTTGCCGCTTCCGCCCTAGCTGCTTCCCCACAGGTGCGGGGAGTTGGAAAGATTTTGCCCGGATTAGCAATACCCTGCGGGTCAAAAACTTGACGGACCCATTTCATCGTCTCCAAATCCGCTTCGGTAAACATCTCTGGCATGTAGCAGCGCTTGTCTGCACCGATGCCGTGTTCACCAGAGATGCTGCCCCCCACCGCTACACAAAGTTTAAGAATTGCCCCACCGAGTTCTTCCACCTGCTCCAGTGCTCCAGGAACCGCATTGTTGTACAGGATTAAAGGATGCAGATTTCCATCGCCAGCATGGAAGACATTGGCAACCCGGTAGCCATGCTTTTCGCCCAGTGCTTCGATTTCACCCAACACATACTCCAGCTTGGTACGGGGAATTACGCCATCCTGCACGTAATAGTCCGGGCTAATTTTTCCCATCGCGGCAAAGGCAGCTTTGCGTCCTTTCCAAAGGGTTAGCCGCTCTTCTGGATCGGTTGCAACCCGCACATGACGGGCACCGTTCTGGTAGCAAATGGACTCAACTCGTTTGCTATTTTCGTCGGCTTCCACCTCCAGCCCATCCACTTCGACCAGCAGGATGGCTGCGGCATCACGGGGATAACAATTCGTGCAGACTACATCTTCTACGGCGTTAATGCTGAAGTTGTCCATCATCTCCATGCCGCCGGGAATAATCCCTGCCCTGATGATGTCGGAAACCGTCGCTCCCGCCGCTTCAACACTGGTAAAGTCTGCTAGTAGAACCCGAATAGATTCCGGCGTTTTTAAAATCTTGAGCGTAATTTCAGTTGCAATGCCGAGGGTGCCTTCAGAACCCACAAATAAACCCGTCAGGTCGTAACCGGGCATTTCGGGAATGGTCCCACCCACCTCCACAATGGAGCCATCTGGCAACACCAGCTTAAGTCCCAACACATGATTTGTGGTAACACCGTATTTAAGACAATGAACTCCACCCGAATTCTCTGCCACATTGCCTCCCACGGAGCAGATGATCTGGCTGGAAGGGTCGGGGGCATAGTAGAAACCGGCTCCACTCACTGCCTGAGTGACCCAGTTGTTAATCACTCCTGGCTGCACGACAATCCGCTGATTTTCCAGGTCAACATCCAGGATTCGCTTCATCAGTGAGGTGACGATGAGAACGCAGTCATCGGTTGGTAAAGCGCCACCCGATAGACCCGTGCCCGAACCACGGGCGACAAAAGGAATCTGGTGGCGATCGCACACCTCCACCACCGCCGCCACTTCTTCCGTTGTCCGGGGCAGCACCACTAGAGTCGGACGGTTGCGGTAGCTGGTCAACCCATCGCATTCGTAAACCAGCAGTTCTTCTTTTCGGCGAACAACATGGTTCTCACCGACGATCGCCCCAAACTGGCTAATGATGGACAGCCAGTCCCGCTGTGTGTCCTGTGCAATCATAGCTTTGCCTGGATAGGACTCAAATACTCTCCGTACTACTACTGTATAGCACTGGTGTGGCTGATTTTGGGTATGAATTGAGAGTTGTGTGAATTGAAGACTTTCAATTCATACAGCTATTCAGCACTACCTATGGCACTGGCTACGCAGCGTTTCTTTGAATCCTATCCCCTAATGGCTTTCCTACTTAATATCGGGTTGAGTGTAAATGTATAGAGAAACTGCACCAACTACCAGTGACACTCCAAACAGGATTAACACCGGGTCAAGGGCTTTAGGTGCGTCATCTATCTCGCTGCTGCTGGGTCCATAGTTGGCAAGGAACAGACTTCCTGGCACTACAGAACGGACAGATACTGATTCATTGAAGAATGATGGGCTTGCAGCCAGACCGGGTAATGCCACCAGAGGAGAACCGACAATAATGGGAGCAACGGCAGGAAGCAGCTTACGAGCAATATTGGATCTTAGCTTCATAAGTTTCCTCACAATTCAGGTTGTTATTGGGGACTTGGCAACCAATGATTTACGACTTGATGCACCCAAAATTAGCAGATTGGAAGGTTAAAGGATAAGGGTTTGACCCGTCTCAGGTCCTATTCAAAACCTGAGGCGTTGTTTTCGAGCAGCAGCAGGAATATTTCAGAAATATCCCTGCTGCCAACTTCGAAGATAGAGAGTAGGAAACTCCCAAAAAATAAATTCTTCCTCAGTAAAGAAGGACTTTACCAGAAATGTTCCGTCTAATCAACATTGACTGGCAGGATCTGGCTTTACCGGGTGAACTATCTTCGTGGAATCCCATAGATGGTTCGCTATAGAAGTTGAATCGATATATCTGTAAATTTACTGTACTTTGGGTTCTAGTTGGTTAAGGCTCAGTGAATGCAACCAGAGGAGTGATGAAGCCTTAATGAAATGTTTGACGAGTTAAAAACTCGACTCTGGGAATCAGGGGATCTTGAACCACACCAATCCCTGCCAGTCCCCAGCGTTTGAGCAATCCTTCTACTTGATGACTAGGCACTGACTCTACCCCAAAGCGGTCAGCAACCTCTGCTCCATGCGTATTCAGGTAACTCAAAGCGTCATAGTGCTCAGAAAATACCAGCAAGTAACCTGGGTTCTGAGCTGGCTCTGTTGCCTCAGCATTGCGGTTGGGATGGGCAACGAGATAGCTGCCATCTATCTTTGAGCGCACCAGGTAATAAGCTTGAGAATACATGAATCGGAAGGCATGAAGGGTTTCTAGCGACTAACTAACTAGCCTATATTTTCGAGTTTGATTCGTGGATCAACTACTTTCAACAATAGATCTGCCAGAAGGTTTCCAACAATCAACATGACCGCGCCCATCATCAAACTTGCCATCACCAGGTAAAGGTCCTGTGCCTGCATTGCCTGGAGAATCAAGCGCCCTAAACCGGGCCAGTTAAAGAAATACTCTGTAATAAAAGCACCGCTGAGCAGACTGGCGAATTCAAACCCCAGCAAGGTAATCAGAGGATTAACGGCATTTCGCAGAGCATGGACGTAAATTACCTTATTTTCGGGTAGCCCTTTGGCACGGGCAGTTTGAATATAGTCCTGGCGCAGAACATCTAGGAGTTGACCACGGGTGATCCGTTGAAGTCCGGCAAAGCTGGTGATACTAAGGGCAATAGTCGGAAGAATCAGATGCCAGCCAATATCCAGAATTTTGCCGATCGGGTTCAAGTCAGCATGGTCGATGCTGGTCATATCGCCCACTGGAAAAAGGGGCGCGGTATTTTGTGCCAGGATTAACAGCATCAATGCCGCGATAAAGCTGGGGAACCCTTGCCCAATGTAGCTAATGACGCGCAAAACCCGATCCATCAGGCGATTTTGGTTCACAGCGCCAATTATTCCGAGGGGGAGGGCGATCGCCCAGGTAAAAAATAGGGAGACGAGCGCCATCAGCAAGGTTGCAGGTACCCGTTCCCACAGTAGAGAGGCAACGGAACGTTGGTAAACAAAGCTGGTGCCAAAATTGCCTTGAGTCACCACCTGCCACAGCCAGCGAGTATACTGCCGTGCCCAACACATTGCAGTCGCCAACCAGCCCGGTCCATTAAAGCCCGCCACATATTCCTCTGCCCAGGTGCAGTCCAGTCCGAATTGCTGACTAAGTTGTTGAATCCGTTCCGGTGAAATTTTGGGGTTTTCTCGGAGGGTATCCAGATAGTCTCCTGGGGCAAGTTGAATCACGACAAAAGACAGAATAGATGCCAGAAGCAGGGTCAGCAGCCCTTGCAACACTCGTTTGACGATGTAGGCAAATGTATCGCTAGTAAAGAATGCTACCAGCGAGTCTAGCCCAACTTCTAATCTGCTCTGATTGGAGGTGGTCATTTTAAGGAATGAAAGTTAAATGAGCTTCAGATCGGGTGGGGGAGTGGGGAGTGTGAATTAGGGAGTGCGGAGTCAGAGTGCGGAGTAGGGCTGGGTAAGTAGATTTTGGCTCGATTCAGATAGGCTTTGTTGCATCGATTCTAGTAGAGCCTGACGCAATCCGCCGTCCATTCGTGAGATCGTTCGGCTGAGTGCCCAAGCACCCAGATCGAAGCCTGACCTCTGCCCCCTAACCCCCTTAACTCATTACCGAACTCACACCACCCAATTAATACTCCACCAGGGTGATGATGGGTGCGTCGGGAAGATTTTTACGACCATTCAGGGCGGTTAGCTCAATTACAAACGCGAACCCAACTAAAGTACAATCCGTTTGCTGAACCAGTTTGGCAGTTGCCCCGGCGGTGCCCCCCGTCGCAATTACATCATCGACAATTAAAATTTTGCTTTCTGGTGGGTGCAGGGCATCTTGATGCACCTCCAGGCGATCCATGCCGTACTCTAACTGATACTCCACAGAATGAACGGCTGCTGGAAGTTTACCCGGTTTACGGACGGGGATAAAACCGGCTCCCAGCTTACATGCCAGAGGCGCACCAAAAATAAATCCACGGGACTCCATCCCAATCACGAAATCGGCTTCCAGAGAAGCACATTTTTCTGCCATTAAATCAATGGTGTATTGCAGCCCTTCCGGGTCGCGCAGGAGGGTTGTGATATCTTTGAAGTTAATTCCCGGTTTGGGGAAATCTGGGATTTCGCGAATTAGAGCCTTAATGTCCATGAATTTAGCGCAAAGGAGGGTTAAATTTTCTACCTTTGTATGTTAAAGGTAGGAACTTCATCAAAGATACCGTCTAAGTTGAACTTATGTGTAAGCAATCTAACAAGTTTGACAAACAGAATTTTTGCGATCGCGTACAGTGTGGTAAGCAAATGGTTTTAAGGCTTTAAACGATCTGTGAAGTACTTTTTTCTATCCGATGGGTGGACGGTCGGCAGGGTTTGGGAACTGGGCGGGCTATGGAACGAGGCAGCTTGGCGACGCGAACCAGCAATTTCCCAGCTAGACCTGTGCATCTGGGAGAATGGCGAAAAGCTATGGCTTTACCGGGTTGAGGAAGCCGTGCTGATGGTGGAAGTGAAGCCCACTGACCCGGCTCAACTGGACCGAGCCAGTCAAAATATCGGTCAGGTTGTTTTGAAACGACTGATCAGCGCAGACCAGGCGATTGATCGATTGTGTTCAACCCAAATGGCTCACAAATTAAGCTGAGGAGAGGGGAAGTGGCAGTGAGTTTTGAGGGTTGAGTTTCGAGTGGTGAGTTTTGAGTGCTGGCCCCCAACTGCCCCAGTTTCCCCAACTCTCACCCTCTATCTACCTAACCCTACCCCTGACTCCTGAGATCGCGGGCGGCAGCCAAGATACAGAATAGGGACGATCAAGACTATGCTTAATCGTCCCTATTGTGGGTAGGTAACTCAATTGCCAGCAAAGGGCTGTTCATAAGCGATGGCTTTGAGCCTGTTACCCATCACCCATGCCCTACGACCTCAATTAAAGTAAACATCCCAATCGAGGGGTACCGTGGGCAATTCTACGGTACTGCTGTCAATTTGTACAAATGACGAGGGAACTACCTATCCTCATAATATCTTCAAATTTTTCTGCTAGAGGATTCGGAGTTTGAGGGTTGATTGACTGACCAATCTTTTTAGCCAGTCGCTTTGAATGCCTGGCACGAGAAAGCTGCACTGAATAGTACAGGGTAGTACACAGTGCAGCTTAGAAACTAAGGCTAATCTCTGGAGATAGCTGCTGCCATAAGCAGCTTGTAACCTTTAGCCGCGATCGCTAAGTTCGTTAGTCGTTTTGCAGTTCGCGAGTGCTTCTGCGAGCAGTATCTGGGTACTGCTTACCCCATTGCTTGAACGCTTCTGCCGAATCCTCTGTAATTTGCTGGATTCGCTCATTCAAGGGAGCATCTTCACTGGCTTCTTTCTGCCACTCACCCGTTGTTCTAGGGCGCTGACCTTCAGTAGTCTGATGAGCACGTTCGCGGACTTTTTGACCTAAGGCTTTGTTGTTGAAATCGGGATTGGCATTGGTTGTCATCAACATAAAACCAACCAAAGCAACCGCCAAAACTTGCTTGATCTGGAATTGGTTAAAGAAGGAACTGATACGAGTGAATACTTGAGAAATGAGTTCTGTCATTTGGATCTCCGTTGATGTAATCTCAAACTGTCCATCCAAGGTTATTTGTAAAAGTTGTTGGTTTCCTCTAACAGAAGTCGTAGCTTAAACAGGAGCGGTGGGGACTTCTAAAGGCTTCAGGGTGTATCCGTGGGAACATCGCAGTATTTATCACTGATTACCCAGTACCCAGTACCCCATCACCCATAACGTCCAGTTCAAGATCTGTCATAGGAAGTATGTCCTAATTTGGGGTGAGGGAAGATTATAGGACGTGTGAGGAGTTAAAATTGAATTAAGAAATCCCTGGTATCGCAACACGGACAGATATCAGGGATTTTTTAATGGGAAAATCTTTAGTGGGGAAATTCTGGGTATCTTTCTGAAGCAGCGTTAGACTAGGGGCGGTAAAGATTAGGGGTCGTAATAACCCAGTATCCTATGGCTCTGTTTACGCTGCGATCGCTCCACAAAGACTTTGGTATTAAGGAAATCCTGCGGGATGCCAGCTTTAGCCTGGATGAAGGGGACAAAGTTGGATTAATTGGCACCAATGGTTCGGGCAAATCTACCCTGCTGAAGATGATTGCTGGATTAGAGCCAATTGACAGTGGTGAACTTTGGATTAATTCGGGAGCCAAAATCGTTTACCTGCCCCAGCAACCGGATGTGGACGAAAACCGCACCGTGCTGGAACAGATCTTTGCCGATAGCGGTGAGCAAATGGCCCTGGTACGGGAGTATGAAGCACTCTCTCACCAGTTAGCCCACAAACAGGGAGATGCCCAGACGTTGATGGCACAACTATCCAGTGTGTCTCAGCGAATTGACACCCTGGGCGCATGGGAACTGGAAACCAACGCTAAAGTGATTTTGAGCAAGTTAGGCATTCAGGATTTTGATGCCAGAATTGGCAGTCTCTCTGGGGGGTATCGCAAGCGAATTGCCCTTGCCACAGCCCTGCTTTCAGACCCCGATGTGTTGTTAATGGATGAGCCAACTAACCATCTGGACGCGCTCTCGGTTGAGTGGCTCCAGAGCTATCTCAATCGCTTCCGGGGGGCGTTGTTGCTGATTACCCACGATCGCTACTTTCTGGATCGGGTCACCAACCGCATTCTAGAAATAGATCGCGCCGATCTTTATCCCTATGCAGGCAACTATGCCTACTACCTGGAGAAAAAAGCAGAGGCAGAAGAATCTGCTGCCAGCACTCAGCGTAAACACTCAGGCGTATTGCGCCGGGAGTTGGAATGGTTGAAGCGAGGACCCAAAGCCCGCAGTACTAAACAAAAAGCCCGGATTGATCGGATTCGGGATATGCAGTCCCAGGAATTTAAGCAAACCCTGGGTAAGGTTGAAATTTCGACGGCGGGTCGGCGTATCGGCAAGAAAGTAATTGAGTTAGCCAATATTGGCAAAGCTTACGGCGATCGCACCCTGATCAAAGATTTCACCTATACCTTCAACCCGGAAGACCGAGTCGGTATTATTGGCAGCAATGGTGCCGGTAAATCAACCCTGATGGATATCATTACGGGACGGGTGCAACCAGACTCCGGCACCGTTGAAATTGGCTCTACGATTCATATTGGCTACTTTGACCAACACTCCAATGACCTCACACTCAACGAAAATCAGCGGGTGATTGATTATTTGAAGGACGTTGCAGAACTGGTGAAAACCTCCGATGGCAGTATCATTACCGCTTCCCAAATGTTGGAGCGTTTCCTGTTTCCACCCAGCCAGCAGTATGCACCGATTCAAAAACTGTCTGGCGGTGAGCGACGGCGGTTGTTTCTGCTGCGCATGTTGATGAGTGCGCCTAATGTGCTGATTCTGGACGAACCGACTAATGACCTGGATGTGCAAACCCTGGCAGTTCTAGAAGAATACCTGGAAGATTTTAATGGTTGTGTCATTGCGGTTTCCCACGATCGCTACTTTCTGGATCGCACCGTTGAAACCATTTTTGCCTTTGAACCGGATGGCAATCTGCGCCAGTATCCCGGCAACTACTCCGTGTATTTGGACTATAAAGCGGCGGAAGAGGGGGCGGAGGGGCAGAGGAGCGGAGAGGCAGGGGAGCGGAGGAGCAGGGGAGCGGAGGAGCAGGGGAGCGGAGGAGCAGGGGGACAGGGGGCAACAAACCTCAAAGCTCAGGCTGCGAAAAAGCTGTCCTTTAAGGAAAAGCGGGAATACGAATTGCTGGAGACTCAAATCCCTGAGATGGAGACAGAAAAGGAATCCCTTGAGAAGTTGCTTTACAGTAATCCATCGGGTGGCTTCACCGAAATGCAGAAGCTGACTGAGCGTTTGGCGGAGTTAAGTCAGGCGATCGACACCGCAACTGAACGCTGGTTAGAACTGGCTGAGCGAGGATCTTAGAATGACGATTATTTTTGAAATTCCTTAATCAGCGATCGCTGGCTGGTAGTTTATAGCAATTCCCATCGGTGTGTACGGTCAAACGCCTTACTCAGTAAGCGGTTTCGGCATTCGTTTGTACTGTACTCGTCTGAGAATCGCTATAGTTCAATCGCGATCGCTGGATTTCTGATATTCCTCCCTATGTCTGCTATCCCTTCTATGTCTGCTATGCCTTCTGTGTGTCTGATCAAACGCTTTTCAATTTCCTTAATTCTTTTCAGCCTGTCGGTTCTGCCGCCGCTCACCCAGAATTCCCAGGCAGCAACTTATCCCGATCGCGGCAAACGTGGCATGGTGACTTCTGCCCACTCTGCTGCCAGTGAAACAGGGCTGACCATTTTGCAAAAGGGAGGCAATGCAGTGGATGCGGCTGTGGCTACAACCCTGGCAATTTCGGTTGTAGAGCCGTTTTCTGCCGGAATTGGTGGGGGTGGTTTTCTGTTGTTGCGATCGGGCAAGACCGGGGAGATCCGGGCACTGGACTTTCGAGAGCGGGCACCATTAAAAGCCACGCGGGATCTCTACCTGGATGCCCAGGGAAAGGTACGCCCTAATGCTAGTGTAGATGGCTATCTGGCAGTTGCAGTACCGGGAACGATCGCCGGACTGCATGAAGTCCATCAGCGCTATGGCACGCTTGACTGGCAGCAAGTGGTAGATCCTGCCGTTCGGTTGGCAAAGGAGGGGTTTCCAGTGAGTACCCGATTGTCAACGGCGATCGCACGGCAGGAAACTTTGCGCCAAAACCCGGCAGCCCGTAAAATTTTCACCCGGAATGGCTATCCTTTACAGCCAGGGGATGTGCTGGTTCAGAACGATTTAGCTCAAACACTCCAGGCAATTGCCCAGAATCCCCAAAGTTTTTATACCGGGAACGTGGGAGAAGCGATCGTCCGCGCCATGGCGACCAATGGTGGACTAATTACCCAGGAGGACCTGAAGCGCTACCGCCCCATCTGGCGTGAGCCAGTCTGCGGTAGTTTCCGGGTCTATCAGGTTTGTTCCATGCCGCCGCCCTCTTCCGGTGGGGTTCATCTGCTGCAAATGCTTAACCTGATCGGGGCTGCGGATTTGAAGGCGATGGGCTGGCATCATCCCGATGCGCTGCATTTACTGGTGGAGGTGATGAAAATTGCCTATGCCGATCGCGCTACCTACCTGGGCGATCCTGATTTTGTTCAGGTTCCGGTTAAAGCTCTGATTAGTCCAGCCTACGCCCAATTACGCCGCCAGGAAATTCATCCCCAGAAAGCTCGTCCTGCCAGTGCGGTCAAGCCAGGAGAGCCAGAACTGCTACAAAAACTGTCGGGCGAAACCAGGTTACAACCTGACCTTTCTGTCCGTTCAAGAGTCCTAAAGAAGGAGTCTGCCGATACCAGTCATCTGAATGTGGTGGACGGTGAAGGAAATGCAGTCAGCCTCACGTTTACGGTCAATCTGGGGTTTGGAGCGGGCGTGGTCGTTCCCGGTACCGGCATTGTGCTGAACAACGAGATGGATGATTTTGTGGCTGCCCCCGGTGTACCCAATGCCTTTGGCTTAGTTGGTGGGGAGGCTAACACGATCGCCCCTGGCAAAACACCGCTTTCCAGCATGACCCCAACGATTGTGACGGAGGGTGACAAGCTGCGGCTGGTGATGGGTGCTCCCGGCGGCAGCACCATCATTACCACGGTGTTGCAAGTCATGCTGAATGTGCTGGTCTATGAAATGGATGTAAAAATGGCGATCGCCACCCGTCGTCTGCATCACCAGTGGTTGCCTGACCGTCTCCGCATAGAGCCGTGGGGCTTTGACCCATTAACCCTGGCAGAACTGCGTCGTCGTGGTCATGCGATCCAGGAAGGGGGCACCTGGGGCAACGCCAATGCCATTGTTCGCACTGCCGACGGCTGGCTAGAAGGCGCAACCGACCCCCGAGGCGAGGGCACCGCTTATGGATTTTAATTTGGAATTGCATTGAGTTTTCAGGCTCGGTAGTAACAGCATTCCCTCTCACGGTAGTTGCCAAAACCTGCTGGAAGAAGTCTATTCAAGATATCCCAAAGATTTCAGTTTATTGGCAGCGCAGCCCTTTTATGAGTAACCCTCCAGCACAGCCCTGGATCGATCGCTTCAATAGCTCCCGCCTGGTTCGCTATCTCCTCCTGTTTGCTCTGGGGTGGGCGATCGTGCAGGTTTTAGCATACTTTCAAACCGTCATTATCATCTTTAGCATTGCGGCGATTCTGGCGTTTTTGTTGAATTACCCTGTGTGCTGGGTACAACGTTTTTTACCCCGCGCCTGGGCAGTGGGAGTCGTTTTTCTGCTTGCCCTGGCAATGTTCATGGGGTTGGCGGCAACGCTTGGCATTTCTACCCTTTCCCAGGGGCAACAATTACTCGATAAGGCACCTGATTTTCTGAACTACGCTATTTCCTGGCTAGGAGGGCTTGAAGAATGGCTGCATGAGCGTAACTTTCAACTCGATTTGACGGCGATCGAAGCACAACTGAGAGAACAGGCATGGATCGGGATCAGCATGAGCTTTGCCTTGTTTCAGCAAGTGCTAACCAGTGTGTTGGATTTAATTATTATTGCTGTAGTTGCCTTTTTCATGCTGCTAGATGGCAGCAGGCTCTGGCGATTATTTACTCGGCTGTTTCCCCCCAATCTACGGGATAAAATTACGATCACCGTTAAGCGGAATTTTTTAGGATTCTTTTGGGGAAGATTGTTACTTTCGATCTTCTTTGGTCTTTCTGCTTTTATTGTGTTTTTGTTTTTTCAAGTTCCCTATGCATTGGTTCTGGCAGCGATCGCAGGTGTATTTGATCTGATTCCCGGTATTGGTGCCACCTTAGGGATTAGCCTGGTCTGTTTAATTATTTTGCCCCAGGGAATCTGGTTGAGTTTGAAGGTGTTATTAATCTGTATTTTGCTTCAGCAGATTGAGGAAAATCTTCTGATGCCTCGCGTCATGCAAGGATCTATCAATATCAATCCCGTGGTCATGTTTTTTGCACTGCTGGTAGGAGCTAAAGTCGCAGGATTATTTGGAGTCTTTCTATCCGTTCCGATCACAGGAACCCTGGTCAACCTGTTTGAGATTGATGAAATGAAAGGAGAGTAGGGCGTAGACAGAGTAAGGGGTAGGGAAACGGGGTACAGAAGGAGCCGTTTAGAGTAAAGAAAATTGAGCAGTCAGGTCGAATGCTCATGTCAAAGTCCCATGCTCGATACTCTAAAGAAATATATTGGACTCAGGCAAAATGTCTAGCAACTGGGAGGAAAAGGGACTTGCTAAGAGTTCGTAATTACTTTAAGCGCTTGAGAAGGAAAGAAGTAACGCCTGAGCAGTTGCAGCAGCTTCAACAAGACCTGCTGGCTGAATCGACTACTGACCTGTCCTACCTGATTTTAATTCTCGGCTCTTGCGCCATTGCAACCTTTGGCTTGTTAGCAAATAGTGCAGCCGTGATTATTGGTGCAATGATCATCGCCCCCTTGATGCTACCAATCCGGGGATTAGCGTTTGGCGCACTGGAAGGGAATGTTTTACTGTTTCGTCAGGGTTTGATTTCAGTGGCGGTTGGGACGCTGCTGGCGATCGCCCTTGCCTGGGGGCTAGGTGTGATGGTTGGCATTCCTGGCTTTGGCAGTGAAGTGTTGGCACGGTCCAGTCCCAACCTGTTGGATTTAGGTATTGCAGTCTCGGCGGGTTTCATCAGTGGCTATGCTAGAGTGCAGCCCAAAATTTCCGGTAGTCTGGCAGGAACCGCGATCGCCGTTGCCCTCATGCCGCCTATTTGCGTCATTGGGTTGGGGTTGTCTCAGGGAGATATGAGGCTTGGACTGGGAGCCACACTCCTCTACCTGACCAATCTATTAGGCATTACCCTATCTTGCATGGTGACTTTTTTGTTGGCAGGCTTTACTCCCTTCCGCCGTGCCCGTAAAGCCCTGACTTGGGCATTGGGCTTCACCGCTGTCTTGCTAATTCCCCTGGGGTTTAGTTTTGCTCGGTTAGTGCGTCAGGCACAGCTAGAAGCCAGTCTGCGGCAGGCACTACTCAGCCGTACCGTTACCTTCCAACGCCTGGAGTTCCTCAGCAGTCAGACGAACTGGTTAACCACTCCCCCAGAGGTGCGGCTGAATGTCCGTGCCAGGGAACCCGTAACTCCCAGGCAGGTGCAATTACTAGAAGATTTCCTGGACCGAGAGATGGGGCAACCCTTTACCCTAATTTTTGTAGTTGGGCAGGTAGAAGAAATCCGCCGAGAGAACGCCATTCCTTAGCAGGTGCCAGAAGGTTAGAACACAATGACAGGCAAACCATGCCTCTTTTCCAACTCCTGTCCCCGTCTCCTGACACCTGCTACAAATCCTTCTAACCTTTACAACTGTAGAATCGCCCTTGCCACCGAGAGATAAATGAAAACCCCTAGAACGTCCACGGCTGTCGTGATAAATGGTGCAGACATGAGTGCCGGGTCAAGTTTCAACGCCTTAAACAGAAACGGTAATGCCGCCCCTGCAACCGAAGCCAGCATGGAAATGGCAACTAAACTGATTCCCACCGAGACCGCCACCCCCCAATCCCCCTGCAAAAAATAAGCCCAGAATGTCACAACTACGCCCAGCATGGTGCCCAATAAGGCTCCAGCCAGCGCTTCTCGTCCGACAATATTGAAAGCATTACTCAGATGCACTTCATTTGTATTTAATCCCCGAATCACCACGGTCGAAGACTGTGCCCCTACATTGCCCCCAGCACCAATCAACAACGGGATAAAAAATGTCAGTGCTACGACCTGCTCCAAAATATCTTCCTGATTGCGAATCACGGCAGTCGTGCCCGTATTGGTGAGCAACAGGATCAGCAGCCAAAAAACCCGTTTTCGAGCCACTGCCAGCAGATTCGTCTGGAAATAATCATCTCCCACCGTTTGCACCCCGCCTCCGGTGTAGATGTCTTCCGTTGTTTCCTGCTCAATCACATCCAGCACGTCATCGACCGTGACAATCCCAACCAGTCGTTGTTCAGTATCAACCACGGGAACTGCCAGAAAGTCGTAATGCTGGATTAACTGTGCCACCTCTTCCTGATCCGTGTTCGTATAAACGAAAATGACATCCGTATCCATCAATTCTTGAATGGTTTGTTCAGGGGAGGCTGTGACCAGATTCCGCAGGGACAGAGTGCCAATTAAATGCCGGGACCCATCGACGACATAAAGCGTATAGATTGTTTCTGCCGCATTTGCCAACTGCCGAATATGTTCTAGTGCCTGGTTGACGGAGAGCGTTTCCCGCAAGGTAACAAACTCTGAGGTCATGATGCGTCCGGCAGTGCCCGATGCATACCCTAATAGCAGAGCCGTTGCATCCCGTTCCGTGGGACTGAGGCGGAGGAAAAGCTGGCGAACAACTTTAGCCGGAAGTTCATCAAATAGCCGCACCCGATCATCCGGTGACATCTGATCCAGAATTTCCAGCACTTCTGGGTGCTTAAAATCTTCCAGTAATGTCTGCTGTACTTTTGGTTGAAGGTACTCGTAAACTTCGATCGCTTCATCTTTTGCCAGCAATCGGAAGGCGATCGCCTGCATCGCGTCTGGCAGCGCTTCAATCACATCTGCAATATCCGCAGGTTGCATTGGCGCAAGCATTGCCTTTGCTCCATCAAATTGTTTCTGCTCTAACAACGTTTGCAGTTCCAATCTGATTTGTTCTTGAAAGTCCTGCCGCGAACCTGTCTGTGAAGTCATCTTTTGCCGCCCCCAAACCCAGTATTTACTTCACTTGATGACCTATCCCTATTCCAGGCTCCATTGTAAAGGTGAATGAAAAGTGACAGCGGTTTTCAAGAACAATTGCCGATTAGTCATCACCGCTACTCATCGCTGATGTCGATCCCGTCCATCGATCCGAAATAGCCAGACCATGAGAGCCACAATGCCAAGCTGGAGTGCCAAATTCGGTAAAGCACCATCCACTTCACGACCGGCGAGAACCTGAGTCAGAAAAATGAATACGCCGATAAGACCAGAAACCCCAAAAGCGACATAAATAAACTGTCGTAAGCCCCGATAAGGGGCAGCAGCTTCTGCTTTCAGACGGGCATAGAGTTCACGGTCTTTTGATTGGTCTAATTTTTTAGAAGTGAAAACGGGTGGGCGATCGCCTGATGAAGGTTCAGTCATTGGACTCTATAATAGACCCTGTCACAGGTGTAGTCTGACATTCTGTCATCTTACCGTTGTCTGATGTCGTTGATGTCGTTTCCGGAGGGAGTGCATGAGTCTGCTGGGAAACATTATCTGGTTAGTGTTTGGTGGTTTGCTCAGTGGCATCGGCTATATTGTGGGCGGTTTTGCAATTTGCCTCACCATCATTGGCATCCCCTTTGGAATTAAAGCAATTCAGATAGGAATTGCGACGCTGACTCCGTTCGGTAGAGAGGTTGTGGAAAAGCCAAATGCTGACAGCCTCCTAACTATGATTTTCAATGTTATTTGGATTGTGTTTTTCGGTTGGGAAATCGCCCTCAACCATTTGCTTTGGGGAATTATTCTGGCAATTACTATTGTTGGTTTACCCTTCGGCAGACAACATTTCAAGCTAATGATCCTTGCTCTGCTTCCCTTTGGTCGAGATTTCGTTTGATCGGTCCATCCCGTAATTAGTCCTCAATCACCCGGCAAAAGTAACGCTCAGACGATGTATGGCTGAAGCATCTCTCTTAGGAGAGATTAACCTTGTCAGTCTTTTGAGAGATAAAAAAGCCTGAACCCATTTGCGAATTCGGTCGGTATGTAGATGTGAAAGGGGCGCTCTTTTTGAGTAAATAGCAAATGTCAGGCAAAATTCTTATCTGACGCTTAGTGGAAAAACCATAGGACCTTTACACTTGTTAGCGCTAACAACGACTTTTTAATTAGTCTTGATTGATCAGTCTTGTTAGAGCCCAAGCAAAAGTTTCAAGGGTTTCCACAATTGCATTGATAATGGCAAAATTCTGGAGAAGTTTGTTATGAAACTCATCACAACAGTTCTAAAACCTTTTCGTTTTCTATTAGTTATTTTCACGTGTGCACTGCTAATCTTCTCATATACCAGTCCTGCATTCGCTGGTTCTGATCGGTCTACAACCCAGGAAGGTCAAGCTGCAAAGGTCTTTACCAAGAAAGCACAAGATACCCTCCAAGATGCGCCCCAGTCTTTAAAAGAAGTTCAAAAAAGGACTGGTGAAGGAGGCTTGAATGAAGTACAAGGTACGGCTGGCATTGAAAACATGAAGCGTCCTTCCAACAGCAGCGCAACGACTCCTCAAGAGTATATTGAGCGGGCATTGGACAAAGCTCAAAACAAGACTGACAAGTAGCTCAAGTAGGTTGCGCTTTCTTGCACAATGCAACTTTGTGGGAAGAACGTTCATGCCAACAATCTACTTTCCCTTTGTACTCTGCTGGAAGCAAGCGACAGTCTAACAGTGGATACTCTTCAAACATCCTCTTAGAAGGGTCATCACCTGTAACTTCAACCTACAACCAATCCATTAAAAAAGAGCAGGCAAAACCTGCTCTTTTTTAATGTGATCCCCCAGTGACTGACATCAACTGCACTAATTAAAACGCCATAAATTCTTCTCTTATAGAAAGGTTGAACAAAGTTTCAGTTATATCGTCTTTTACGGCGAGCTACAATTGCCTTCCGCTTCCGCTTCTCCAAAGGCGTTTCAAAATGTCGATGAGATCTTAGATCCGCCAAGATCCCTGCTTTGGAAACCTGTCGCTTAAAACGACGTAGTGCCGAATCAATTCCTTCGTTTTCACCAAGAACTACCTGGGTCATCCTTACTACTCTCTCCAAAAAACGACTGCAATAGAAACGAACTCTGTAGCCTGTTGGAATTGTCTATGCTGAAGGCAAAAACGCACAAAATAGCTTCAAAAACAGGCTTTTTTAGTCTAACCTAGAACCCGCTCAATTTTACACAGCTCCACTCCTGGCACATTACAGGGTAATTCAACCATTCCTTTAGCAAACTATCCCGGTGGTTTTTACAATGGCATCATCGACCAGGTGCAATATCGATCAACCTCCTTACCCAATCCTCAAATGGATTTAAGCTCCATTCCTAGGCAATTTGGTTGATGAAAGAAAGATCAATAGTACTAAAGTTTGTACTTAGCGCTACATTTAGATTTTCCATCGCCTGGACAAGCCACTGTACAGCATCGCGGGTACTCAACTCATAGTGATTAAACAGAATAGAGAACCGCTTCTCCAGATAGGGCTTCACCTTACGACAAATCAAAATGATTTTGAGCAGCAACCCAGTTGCAAGTGTGGGACCAATGTTAGAAATAAGGTCAACAAAGACATAGTGCTGAGGTCTTTGAGGGCTTTCAACCACTAAGAAGTTCAAAAGCTGGCTGCACGTTCTAACAACCAGGAAATCATTCACCTTCTGGGAATCGCTTTCCGGTAAGGTATTCCTTAACTGAATATAGAGCTGATTATTGAACTGTCGCTTACCATATTCTGGGTCAACCGAGGCGAGCATATATTCGTAAAGGTCATCCTTAAACGATTGGAAAGATTGAACCTGGCTGCTATGAGTTAGAAAGCGTTGTGCCATATCCCGATAGGTAGAGGAGTTTTGCGATCGCCCGGCGAACTGCTTAATCGCGCTACACAGTTCGCGATCGCTTAACAGGGTGGGATTTTTTACTGGCTGAATAATTCGGTTGGCTGCTTGAGGCGAAGCTGTTTTAGCAATCTGCGATCGCCGTACCTGGTAGGTCACATACTGGGATAAATCAATCTCATACTGGCGCTGTGCCCTTGCCTGAAGCTGCTTGATCGTCTGCTGGTGCTCATAGGTACTTCCTTCGGACAGCAGACAATGTTCATAGAGGTAGGGATAGCGCCGAATCAGGGATCCCAGTGGTTCACTCCCTGGGATTCCGATGGTCTCACTAGAGTGAGCCATCACCTGGGCTAAGCGACGCAGAACAACATACTGCTCACTTTCAACAAATTTTTTGACCAGCTCCCGCAGCCGTCTGACTGAGCGAGAGCGAGAATACTCTGTGATCTGACGACCTGGGGTTGACTCAAACACAGAAATCAGCTCAGGAATAGCGACCTGAAGCTGAGGTCGAGTTTGCCAGCGATTAATTAAGATGTGACAACAACGATTGAGGACGTACTGAAATTCCTGATCGGCAGCTTTAGAAGCCGCAATTCTATCCAGAGCCGCTGAGATCTCACTATCAGAATAGCCAACCCCATCAATAAATAACGCACGAAAGCGACCAATCAACTGACTGGGAAGTTCACTCTGAACCAGATCAAGGAGATGATCGTAAAGCTGCTGCTCCTCCTGGTCAACTTTTCGATTGTAGTGGGATGTCCAGGTACTCACGGCGTCTAGAACTCCCAAACCTGAAAATTAGTGTATGAATGCTTCCAGTTTGACATTGGTCATCAACTCAACTTTCTAGCCTTACACAAAGGTGTGAAGATCTCAAAAAATTTAAATTTCCATCTATCTCTAGAAAGATTTAGATAAGATGTCATCCTAAATCCTATCAGAAGGATCAAATTAACGACTGTGACCTAAATCACGAGATTTAGTCCCACACATGTAATTTCTGGCTAAACTGCCCTTTGCCGGTGCGCTCACATCTTATCAGGAATTTACCCAGCCATGATGGGAATTTTGTATTTCAGCAAGTAAATAGATTACTCAGTAGATTAATGTTAAAAATATAACACAGTCTGGGCTGAGACAAATACTATTGATTTGAGTCAATCTGGCTTAGGCGACGCAGATTCAAAACGTCACTGAGCTTTTTGACTTGAGCAAAGGTAAGTTCTAGTTGGTCGTGATCCCGAATGTCAATCCCTAAATCGATGATCGCGGTCTGGTCAGGATAGGTCTTGACCTGGGCATTGCGAACATTAATGTTATTGTCGGTCAGGCGAGACAAAATATCTTTCAACACCCCAACCCGGTCAATCACCTCGATCTGGATATCGACTGGATAGGTTTGAGGGCGCCCACTCTCTTTTTCAGTTGAGTTCCAATGGACGGGGACGAGGCGATCGCCCGGTATTTGCTCAACATTGGGGCAACCCTGACGGTGGATAGAAATTCCACGTCCGCGAGTTACCGCTCCAATAATCGGTTCACCGGGAACCGGCGTACAACAGCCCGCAATATGATAGAGCAACCCCTCAACCCCAATAATGGGAGATTTATTGGTGGGATGTACCGGGGTTGGTTTAGCAATGGAGGGAAGCAGTGGGATCACCTGAGCATCGGCACTCACCCCTTCTGGGGATTTCACAATCGGCTGCTGTGCCTTAACTGCTTCCCGCAGGCGATTGAGGGTCAGGTTTAGAGTGATCTCGCCGTACCCCAGGGCTGCCAGCAGGTCTTCTACACTGTGATAGTTACACCGCTCTGCCGTTGCCAGCATGGGAGCCGACTTGAGCAACGCTTCAAACCCATTTTTGCCCAGATCGCGCTCCAACATTTCTCGACCACGAGCAACATTTTCCTCGCGGTTAGAGCGCTTGTACCACTGGCGAATCCGGTTGCGGGCACCTGGAGTGACAACAAAGTTAAGCCAATCAAGGCTAGGACGGGAGTTTTTCTGCGTAATGATTTCAACAATGTCCCCATTTTTTAGGGGAGTGTCGAGTGTAACCATGCGTTCGTTAACCCGTGCTCCAGCGCAGTGGTTGCCAACTTCGGTATGAATTCGGTAGGCAAAGTCAACGGGAGTTGCCCCTCGACTGAGCGGAACCACATCGCCATTGGGGGTGAAAACATACACATCCCCATCAAATAAATCATCTTTGACATTTTCCAGATATTCCTGAGCATCTTTCAGGTCATTCTGCCAGTCCAATAGTTGACGCAACCAGGTAAATTTTTCGTCGGTCGTGGTCATTTGGACATTGGAACTGCCCGCCTCTTTGTATTTCCAGTGGGCGGCAATCCCATACTCCGCAATATGGTGCATTTCCAGCGTGCGAATCTGCACTTCCAGAGGTTTGCCCGTGTTACCCATCACAACCGTATGCAGGGATTGGTAGCGATTGGGCTTGGGCAACCCAATGTAGTCTTTGAAGCGACCCGGAATTGGGCGAAACATATCATGAACTACGGCAAGGGCGCGGTAGCATTCATCGTTTGCACCGACGATTATTCGGACGGCAGCAACGTCATAGATTTCGTTGTAACCCTTTTGCTGGCGCTGCATCTTCTGGTAAATCCCATAAAGATGTTTGGGACGCCCGCTAATTTCAAAACAGTGAATGCCTATTTTGGTTAACCGTTGCTTTAAGGTTTCAGCAATTTGGGTCAACCGGTCTTCCCGATCAGCCCGCTTTTCGGCGACCAGTTCTTGAATTTCTCGATAGGATTCGGGTTCTAAATATTTGAATGCCAGATCTTCCAGTTCCCACTTAAACCGACCGATCCCCAGCCGATTTGCCAGGGGTGCAAAAATCTCTCTAGTTTCAAGCGCAATCTGACGGCGCTTTTGATCGGACAGGTATTCCAATGTCCTCATGTTATGGAGGCGATCGGCGAGCTTCACAACAATGACGCGGATATCCTGTGCCATTGCCAGGAACATGCGGCGGAAGTTTTCGGCTTGACGCTCGGTTTTACTAGAAAAGTTGAACTTGGAAAGCTTGGTAACTCCTTCAACCAGTAACCGGACTTCCTCACCAAACTGCTCCTGCAACTGCTCGGCGGTAACATTGGTGTCTTCCACCACATCATGTAGAAACCCAGCAGCAATCATGGCACTACCTCCACCCAGATCGCGCAGCAAGCCAGCAACTGCAACCGGATGAATGATGTAAGGTTCACCGGATGCCCGGTATTGTCCTTCATGCAGAGTGTAGGCAAATTCAAATGCCTGACAGATCAGGTTGGCATCCTTAATCGCATCAGTGCCAGCTTCGCCATTGGGTGATTGACGAGTAATCAAACAGTCCCGCAGCCAGTCGGGAACGACAAACTCGACGGCAGATGCTGGCTCAATAGATGATACGGAAGCTGCTAGATTCATGCGGCACAGCTAATGGAGGTGAAAGGCTCAGTAAAAGATGTATTGGATTCTACTGCAAGAATGCATCGAATACTTAAATCGATGAGCTTAAAGGATTGGAAAGATTTTGTCCAGGTGTGAGATCCCTTTTGGAAAACTCATGCTCTGGAAAGAAAATCGCCCTGACTCTTGGAAAATCGCTTGCTATACCTAAAAGTGCTTGCTAAGTGCAAGATTCTCTCAAAAGAGGGATACCAAATTATTAAAATGTCAGACTAACTTCTGGGGAAGGAGGCTGTAGTGAGACTTACAGTTTACCTTAAGAATATAAAGCTTTTGCTAATTTCTATCTTATCAGTCAGACAAGATTCTTTACAGAATTTCTGCATAATGTTACCTCCCTCCCATCAGCAACGGTACCGAGAATTTAAGCACGTTCTGGAGCAGGTCAGGGAAATAGCCAATCCAGGGGTTGCTGGAACAAGCTTGAAGTCTGAATTCTCAGAGCTTCAGCAGCTTTTTCAGGGTCAGATTTTGAGTTTGGCTGGCAGTGAACTGACTCCACTGGTTGAACAGCGCGTTCAGTCTTACCAAGTAGAGATAAACAAGCAACTGCGCCTGCTGGGGATAGATGTTATGTTTTTGCAAGCAGCAAGACAGGCAGCCACAAGAGAGCAGCGTTGGGGGCAGGTGGGCGATCGCCTGACGACATTAATTCGTTACTGCGAGATCCTGCTTGAGGAGGAGGGTGAGGAGGGTGAGGGGAATATAGTTAAAGGTCAGAGTTGATCATGAAGAGTGAAGAAATGAATATCTTTACCTCACAACTCTTAACTCACCACGCCTGGTACCCATTACCCATTTTCCAATCTCTACCCCCTCTCCGGTTAAATTAGAGTGTTGGCTGATCAGGGAGAGTGGTTGTGCAGTGTCCGAAAGACAGGAAGACGGCATTGATTGATGGCTCGTTAATGGGGCAAATAAGCGTTCAGTGTTGCCCGGACTGTGAGGGCACCTGGATTCCGCCGCGGGAGTATGAGGGATGGCAGGAGCAACAGCCTGAAGTAGAGGATATACGTGCTCTGATTGATCGGGTCTTGGAGACTGATTCTACCCCAGCGCCAACCGATGGAATGGCATCATTGTGCCCGAATTGTAGTTGCTACCTAGCGCGAGTGAAGGTTAGTACAAGGACTCCATTTTACGTGGAACGATGTCCAAACTGTAAGGGCATCTGGTGCGATCGCGGTGAGTGGGATGTGCTGGAGAAAATTGGGCTGCACCGGATCCTTGATCGATTGTTTTCGACTGACTGGCAGGCACTGGTGAGGGAGCGGGAGTTGTTTGCCCAGGAACGGCGTGCCACGATTGACAAGTTGGGACCTGATCTAGCAGCTCGCGTTTTTGAGTTAGCTGAGGTTTTGGCACAGCACCCGAATGGCGATTTTGGGGTTGCTTATTTGATGCGGAGGTTTGATAAGTAAGGGGCAGGTGTCAGATATTAGGTGTCACGGTAGATTCCTGTAGCAGAAGGTGGGCGATCTCTGAGAAGGGAGGTGGGTTTAGCCATGACTCTAGAAAATCACAGGCAGACTGAGTAAACCCGCTCTTACAGGTGGGGGATAGGTGTAGGGGATAGGTGGGAATGAGCAAATTGTTTAGGGTTGAGAATTTGAGGGTTGCCTATCCTCAGCGAGGGATGGGTCGAACGACTTGGGCGGTTGATGATGTTTCGTTTAGCTTGCGCCCAGGCGAAAGGCTTGGGTTGGTGGGAGAGTCGGGTTGCGGCAAATCTACGCTGGGACGGGCGGTGATGCGGTTGCTGCCAGAGAATACCCAAATCGAAGGGCAGGTGATGTTTGATGGTCGGTCAGTGTTTGGCTTTTCGCCAGTTGAATTGCGGCGGTTTCGAGGGGATGCGGTGTCACTGATTTTTCAAGATCCAATGACCCGGTTGGATCCGCTAATGACCATTGGGAAGCATTGTTTAGAGACATTGCGATCGCACCAGCCGCATCTTTCCCGACAACAGGCGAAGGAACGGGCACTGGAAACTCTGGAGACCGTCAAAATTCCTGCCAGTCGATGGGCACAGTATCCCCATGAGTTTAGTGGAGGGATGCGGCAGCGGGTGGCGATCGCACTAGCGTTGTTGCTTAATCCAAAAATGATTGTGGCAGATGAACCGACGACCAGCCTGGATGTCACCGTATCTGCCCAAATTTTGCGGGAGTTAACCCATCTCTGCGATGAGCGGCAAATGGCACTGCTGGTTATCTCTCATGATTTGGCGATGATTGGGGAGTATTGCGATCAGATTGCGGTGATGTATGGTGGCAAGTTTGTGGAAATTGGAACCACAGAGTCTGTTTTCCAAAGACCACAACACGAGTACACGCGATCGCTGTTGAAAGCTGCCTTGCATTTGCAGGGTGGTGGAGAAGGCGAAGATGGGCGAGGTGGAGAAGATAAGCCTTTATCCTCTTCTGTTTCTCTAACTTCTTTACCCTCTTCCCTTGCCCCCCTTCTACGCATTCAAAACCTGAAACAGCATTATGCTCTAGAGCAAAATTTCGTGGCACGGCTGTTGTCCAGAGATGACCAGACCATCAAAGCGGTGGATGACATCAACCTGGAACTCTATCCAGGAGAAACTTTGGGATTGGTGGGAGAGTCGGGTTGCGGCAAGAGTACGCTGTCACGGACGATTTTGCAACTGATTCGTCCAACCGCAGGAAAGGTTGAGTTTTTAGGGCAAGAGTTGACAGAACTGGGGCGGCAAGCACTGCGTCAGCAACGGCGACAGATGCAAATGGTGTTTCAAGACCCCCATGCCTGTCTAAATCCGATGATGACCGTGGGGGAAAGTATTGCTGACCCGTTGTTGATCCATCAATTAGCAACGCCTCAGGAGGCAGAAGCACAGGTTAAGAAAATGCTGGAGCGGGTAGGGTTGATTCCGGTTGGGGAGTTTTACAACCGTTATCCAGCAGATCTATCGGGAGGGCAACAGCAACGGGTGGCGATCGCCCGTGCCCTGATCACCCGTCCTCAACTGCTGATCTGTGATGAACCCGTGAGTATGCTGGATGCCAGCGTGCAGACCCAAGTACTGGAACTCATGCGCGAGTTGAAGCAAGAGTTTAACCTGACCTATCTATTTATTACACACGATCTGTGGGTAGCGAGGTTCTTTTGCGATCGCATTGCCGTCATGAATGCAGGCAAAATTGTCGAACTGGGACAAACCCAGGTTATTTTCAACCATCCGCAACACCCCTATACACAGACGCTATTACAGGCAGCACCGCTGCTTTCAAAACGAACCGGATAAACCTCACCAACTTAGACACCCGTAGTTTTTCCTGAGAAAAATCTCCAGTTCTCAACTTGGATGAGGTTTAGAACAGGTTGTTGCGATCGCCAGCCATATTATTGAAGCGTTGGCATGGGTAGCAATGGAAACCTTGAAGTAGAACTCAAGGTTCAATAGACCTGTTAAAGTGTCCCTTTCCAGTACAAGAGATTAAATTTTTGGCACTTATAATCGCATGGGTCAATTCACATTTTTACTCATTAAATGGATTTAATGTATGGATTTGCCAAGCCTACAAAACTGAAATTACTATTTATTAAAGTGAGATTAGAACAACGGATACACTAAATCATAAAAATCAAAACTCTACGATATTACCGTAGGCAGAGGAGACTAAATTTACGATTCTTTAAAGTGATAAAACAATTGTTCATTGGGAGATAAGTTATGGCTAGTCAAGGTAAAAATTCATCCAACACTGGCGAACAAGGATTTGCATCTATGGATGATGAAAAGCAACGCGAGATTGCTAGTAAAGGAGGAAAAGCAGCTCATGAAAAAGGAACTGCTCACGAATTTACCTCTGAAGAGGCACGGGAAGCCGGTCAGAAAGGTGGACAGGTAGCTCATGAAAAAGGAACTGCTCACGAATTTACCTCTGAAGAGGCACGGGAAGCCGGTCAGAAAGGTGGTAAGTCGTAGTGTTTTCTATCCGTTGAAATAGCGCATCTTGAAATATGCCCTCTGACAAAGAGGGCGTACTTTTTTGTAAAGCATAAAACAGGAGAATATAAGGCTTTCAGCTAACGCTTCAATCTCAAGGTTTTTTGAGCTTTCAATAATTATAATTAGCACCGCTTTTTATACCTTTTAGAGAGCATTTCTGGATGTTGGCTAAGCAGGCTTTTGTTACCAGGTTCGACGATTTTCGTTGATCGTGTAAGCAGCAGGCGGATCATGACAAAATGGATCATCACTTCATGTTTTTCCCAGACAACCATTGCTAGTCACGAGCCAAGATGCAAGCATTTTCTAACCAAGTCAAGGTGTCCCATAAGCTGACTTCTCGGTTTTCACCCATAGGCATTGAGGAGGTAAGAATGGTTCAATTTTTACCATTGTGCTTCGGTAAGGTCACTGATGTAGAATGATTTGCTCTTTTGTACCCTCAGCTTTCCGGGGTTTGAATCGCCGCCGCCAGGGTTCAGCCATCGTCTGATGAATCGGTGAAGCGGCATGCTCTAGAATGACGGTGATAACACTGGCAGAAATCATGAAAAGTCCTAAACCTGCGGCTTCCATTAAGTATTCCGGGTAATGGTGGCGTAAAGTGTTCATAGCCTGGTTTCTATCTTGCCAGTTTCAGTAGATTGGCTAACTTGCAGCATGGTATCGATTGCATCCATACCCATGCGCGCAGCCAGTTCTGGGCAGGGTTTATTCGCATGATGAACCATTGTTGTTGCAGCAGTTTTTTTACTCAAATCCACTTCTTGTCGCCCATAACGAAGTACGGTAGACATCCACACCAGTTCTGCCAGGAACCGCTCCATACGGCGGCTATAGGTCGGTTTATCGATTAAGTTACCAGACTCATCAAACAGACTTTGCACATCACCAAAGTTGAGGTCATAGAAAATGGTCATTAACCCCAACTCGCGCATCACAGGCAGTAAATTTTGGATCACCCGTGTCCCCCCAAAGGGTCCAGCAGAGACTCCACATAACCCAACTGCTTTGTGAATGTACTCCTTTAAGCAGGTATCAAGGACATGCTTCAGTAATCCAGGATAACCGTGGTTGTACTCTGGAACGACAATAATTAAGCCATCGGCTCGTTCCATGCTGGCGGAGAATTGGGGATCTTTGAGCGACTCACCGGCATCGTTAGTGGCGATCGGAATGGTACGAATATCAATCAATTGCGTTTCCACGCCCTCTTGCTGACCGGCCTGGTCAACAATAAATTTGGCAACGTATTCACTCTGGCGACCCTGGCGGGAAGTACCCAGAATCACTGGAATAAACAAAGGTGTATTTGCCATAGCTATTGCTCCTGGTAGTTCCAAAGTAGTCCACCATCAACTTACATTGATTGTTGCTAAAGAGAAGATCTAAAAGATGATAACTGTCTAAGGAATTCAGTCCAGAGTACTAATATTCAGATGCGAAAACTTTTAGCTCTTTTTCAATGAACTCTCATGTTTAACTGGTTGAGAGTGAATACTCATACCAATTCCATTTTGAGGATGAGCTGATTCGGGTCTTGCGATTACTAAACGGATTATCAATAGCTATGAAATTTCAGGGCAGCTTTTGACGACGAGTACGATTTAGCCATTGCTGTCATGGAGGGATAAAGACTCGTAGCAAAGCGGTGAATACACCCTGGAACGTTTTATATTTAATTGCACCTGGCTACTTACAACTGGGTTAAATGAGTGAGACTGAACCCTATGCCCCTCGACATTCCTCGCTTTTTCAAAGCCTGCAATCCGAGTAAAACGATCGCCTACGACAATCCCGCAGAACGGCAGTTTTACATTGACTTTTCCCCTGTGCGGGGCACTAATCTGATTCAAATGATGGAGCGGGAAATCGAATTGCGGGCGGATGAAACGACCTGTCAGTTATTTACCGGGCACATTGGCTGTGGCAAATCGACCGAACTGTTTCGGCTGAAGGCGGAGCTGGAGCAGGAAGGGTTTTATGTGGTCTATTTTGAGTCCAGCCAAATTCTGGATATGGCAGATGTGGATATAACTGATATCCTGCTAGCGATCGCCCAACGGGTCAGTGAACGCCTGGAAGCAGACGGCACTCGGCTCAAACCCAGTTACTTCAAAACGTTGTTTGCCGAAATTGGAGATATTCTGCAAACCCCCGTAGACATTTCCCAGATCGATTTTTCAGTTGGCATTGCCAAGATCACTGCCCGCACCAAAGACAGTCCCCGTTTGCGAGACCAACTGCGGCAGCGGATAGAGCCGCGCACCAACAGTATGTTGCAATCGATCAACGATGAGCTATTGGGGCAGGCGAAATCCCTGCTTGCGCAACAGGGCAACAAGGGATTGGTCGTGATCATCGACAACCTCGATCGCGTTGATCAGCGGCAGCTTCAATCAGGACGCACCCAGCCCGAATACCTGTTCATTGATCGGGGAGAACAACTGGCACGGTTGAACTGTCATGTCGTGTATACCATTCCCCTGGCATTGGTCTTTTCCAACGAAATTGAAACCCTGCGACAACGGTTAGGCGGTGGTATTGCCCCTCAAGTGCTACCGATGGTACCTGCTCGTCAGCGGAACGGAGAAATTTACGAGAAGGGATTGGCTCTTTTGCGCCAGATGATCCTGGCACGGGCATTTCCCAGAGTTGAGCCAGCGCAACGGGTGATTCTAATTCCAGAAATCTTCCAGGAACCAGAAACCCTGGATCGCCTCTGTTTAGTCAGCGGTGGTCATGTCCGCAACTTACTGGCATTAATGTACAACTGCCTGCGCCAGGGCAATCCCCCGTTTTCCAGAGATGTGTTGGAAACCGTGATTCGGGAACAGCGGGATTCTCTGGAACGGGCGATCGACGAGAATGAATGGGAGCTTATTTTTCAGGTCGTCGAGCGGCAAAGCGTGCGAGGAGATAGCGAGTTTCAAGCCCTGCTCCGCAGCATGTTTATCTTCGAGTATCGGGATGAACAGGGAGGATGGTATGGCATTAATCCGGTGTTGGAAGAAACTCAAAAGTATCAGACGCGATTTGGGTTGAGGAGGCAGAATGGAAAGTGAGGGGGAACGACTATATGACCAATGCTGGACAGTTTCAGGATGTGGAGGCGTTGAATGAGCGATCGCTCAATACCCTGGTACGAACGATTCAGTTGTCTCAGGGGGAGTTTTCGCTGATTCTGGCACGTTGCAACTACGCCAGCCTGCGCGATCGCCTGATCCAACACCTGCACGAAATCAGCCCCCTCCCGATCCAGGCAATCACCCTGCCAGAATCAGCAAAAACCCTGTTTACCACAATTCAAAACACGGTACAGAGTACGGAGTACAGGGTATCCGGTATGGAAGAAGGAGTCCGAATACCAGGTACAGAGTCCACCCCCCACTCCCCACTCCCCACTCCCCACTCCCCACTCCCCACTGCTCTCCTCATCCTCGGCTTAGAATCCCTCACCAACCTTGATCACGCTCTCGTCTCTACTAATCAAGTACGGGACGAGTTTCCTAAACACCTGAAATATCCGCTGGTGCTGTGGGTGAATGACTGGGTGTTGCAAAGGTTATCGCGGCTGGCACCTGATTTTAGAAGTTGGGGCACGGTGATTGAGTTTGACCTGGCGATCGCAGACCTGATCGACTCCCTGCGCGACCACACCAACCGGGTATTTGCCAAAATCCTCGACTCTGGCGATGAATACTTCTCACCCAACTGGGCAGCCGCGCCCCCTGCCAACTCCCTCCGCCGTACCGAACTGGAATTTGCCCTTAACCGCATCAACAACAGTGGGCACCCCCTCGACCCCGCCCTGCGTGCCAGCATGGATTTCCTGCTAGGACAGGAGGCACACACCCAGGCTCAACTGGAAACCGCCCGCCAATACTACGAAAGTAGCCTGAAGTTCTGGCAGAGCCGGATGGGGAGTGAGGAGAAAGGAGAGAAGGGGGCGGAGGAGCCAGGGAGCAATGGGGCAGGGGAGCCAGGGGGAGAGGGGGCAGAGGAGCAGAGGGGAACTTCTAACTCTCAACTCCCAACTCTCAACTCTCAACTCCCCGACTCGCCACCCACCTACCCCCCTATCCCCTACACCCTGAACCCCACTCCCCACACCGAACGAGCCGCCTGTGTCCTGGTTCACCTCGGTCTGCTGTGGCGTTCCAATGCGGTGTTGCAGCGGGCGATTTATGAACCTGCCTGCCGCCGTGCCCACAGCTATTTTCAGCAGAGCCGGGAGCTATTTGAACACATTAACCGGCAAGACCTGGTTGCCAAGTTCATTACAGCCGAGGCTGAGGTCTTGCAAAAGTTAGAGCTATGGGAGGACCTGGGAGAACTGGCGAAGAAGGCGCTGGTGCTGCACAAGCTGTACAAAGATTTGGTGCGGCAGGCGCGGGACCACGGCTTTTTAGCGGAAGTGGCGATCGCCCACACTGAGTGGTCAGAGGCAAAACATCACCTGGAAGCTGCCCGTCGCATTCTGGAAACCGCCGAGCAAATTCTGGCTGAACACGACCATCCCCATCCCCATTTAGAAGCCAGCCTGGAAATCGCCCATCGCTATCACTATGGCTGGTACTTGTTGCTATTGGCAAAAGCAGAAGCCCATTTGGGACAGCTAACCGAGGCGATCGCCCACCTGGAAATCGCCAGGGACCAGACCTACCCCAAAAACGACCCCCAACTTTACATCCAGATCTTGCAATCCCTGGAACACTTTTACTTCGAGGAAAAGCACTATCGCGAGGCATTTCGCACCAAGCAGCTCCGGCGATCGCTAGAGCAGCAATTTGGCTTTCGTGCCTTTGTAGGAGCTTTGCGTCTGGAAGCCCAACAAACCTTAGCCTTACCGGACACCGTTGATGCTGCAACGCTTCTGGCGCAGGAAATTGCCGCCTCTGGTCGCCAGCAAGATGTGAATCGTTTGATCGCCCGCCTGAGGCGCAGAGATTACAAACTTACTGTGATTCACGGTCCCTCCGGGGTGGGTAAAAGTTCGATTGTGAGTGCCGGACTGGTTCCCGCCTTGAGGGACCGGTTGATTGGCGATCGCATCGCCCTGCCCATCGTGGTAGACCGCTATACAGACTGGCAGGCAGTGGTGGCGAGTTACTTGCCGAGCACGGAGGCAGGGAGCAGGGGAGCGGAGGAGCAGGGGAGCGGAGGGGCAGAGGAAGCAACGGAAACTCTACCCCCACTAACAACCAACAACCAACCACTAACAACTCTCCTCAACCTCCGCCTCCAACAAGCAACCGCCCTCAACCTCCTCCCCGTCCTCATCTTCGACCAGTTTGAGGAGTTCTTCTTTGTTCACGAAACCATTCCAGAGCGTCGCCCGTTCTACAACTTTCTGAGTGAGTGCATCAACCTGGATTACGTCAAAGTCATCCTGTCCCTGCGGGAAGACTATCTCCATTACCTGCTGGAGTTTCAGCGCCTCACCAACCTGGACATCATCAATAACGATATCCTCAGCAAGGACATTCGCTATCCCCTGGGGGACTTCACCCCTGACGATGGGCGATCGGTGATCAAAAGCCTGACTGCTCGCGCCCAGTTTTATCTAGACGATGACCTGGTTGAGGCACTGGTCGATGATTTAGCAGGAGAGTTGGGAACCATTCGCCCGATCGAACTGCAAGTGGTCGGTGCCCAACTCCAGGCAGAGGGCATCACCACCCTGGCAGCGTACCGGCAAAAGGGACCGAAAGAAAAACTGGTGGAACGCTCCCTGGAAGCGGTGGTACACGACTGTGGACCAGAGAATGAGGATGTAGCCCGCATTCTGTTACTCCTGTTGACCAATGAAAACGGTACCCGCCCCCTCAAAACCCGCGACGACCTGGAAGCCGATCTGGTAGATCTGGGCATGACCCAGGAAATTGACAAACTCGACCTGGTGCTGGAAGTCCTGGTTGGCTCTGGTCTGGTCTTCTTCATCCCCGAATTGCCAGAAAACCGCTATCAACTGGTTCACGATTACCTGGTCAGTTTTATTCAGCAGCAGTACAAGACTGGACTGGTGGAAGAACTGGAGCGGGAGCGAGAACAGCGCAAGCAGGCAGAAGAAAAACTGAGTGTTGAGCTGCGGAATCGACTGGCAACGGAAGAGAAGTTGAGTATTGAACTGCAACAACAGTTGGCAACTGAAAAGGAACGTAATGCTGCGGTGCGGCAACGACTGTATTGGTCACGCAGGGCGGTAGTCATCCTGTCAGGCTCAGCTATTCTGGCTGGGGCGTTATGGCTTCAGGCGATCAGCAAAAACAACGGGCAGAAACTGGAGAATTGAATGCCCAGCTCAGTGATATGAGGTTTCTTCGGGGGCACTGTTGCTAGCAAATCAGGATTTGCCTGCGCTCACAGAGGCTATCAAAGCCGTCATCCGCTCACGCCAAGATGCCAGAGCCTCACCTGCAACCAGATTAGAAGCAATTGCTACCCTACACAGGCAGCATACGCAGTATCTGAGCGTAACCGTCTGCAAGGGCATCGTGCTGAGGTCTTTGGTGTGGCCTTTAGCCTGGATTATTCACAAAGTGCGTAGGATGGGTTAGCGTAGCGTAACCCATGCTGCCCGTGTTGGATTCTCTCTTATAGAAATCCTCTAAAATCAAAGGCATGGTAAAGAAGTCATGAATTCCGAATTAATGATTAAACCTTCATCCCTGATGTCGTCTGGCATTGAACTGGAGCCGTTTGGGGATGCTTACCTCTTCCGGTTCAACGAGCAGCTTCAGGCTCGGCTTGAGCAACTATTGGAGAAGAGTAAAGCCGGTTCTTTGACATCTGATGAAACGATGGAATGGGCTGGAATTTCTGAGCTATCGCGTATTTTTACATTCATTAACGCTCAACTCACTGCCAAAGCCAAATGGTGCCCACCCGAACTCGACAAATTGTAAGGCAACGAGTCAAATTTCTGTGCGAATACTGCTATTCAGTAAAACACTTGAACCTATTAACGGGATGTGCAACTAATTTGCCCACCCTACGGGAAGCAAGCTACATCCCCACCCTTCTCCCCAAGGAGAAGGGCTTTCAGACATTTCCTGTCTCCTCTCCGCTCTATCACCTGACCATAGATTTTTATTGATGGAGATGTGTTTCGGTTTATAACGACACTTAATCAATGTTTAACTCTTTCTTAAGACAAACCGCGATTTTTGAGATCCAGTATTTGAGCGGGCAGACAATCAGCTTACAAATCTCAGTCATCTGAGATACAAAATGACTGGCTAGGACTAAGAGGTCTAGCAAGCTTTTCGTGTTTTAGTCAGCCAAGTGTCGTTTAGCTAATTGCTGGCGAGGAACTATGAACGAAAAAGTTTTGTTGGGTACCCGAAACGTGGCGATCGTGGGTCCCTATCTAAGTGGAAAAACTACACTTCTGGAAAGCATTTTGTCTGTGACCGGAGCGATCACTCGCAAAGGCAAGATGCAAGATAAAAATACGGTCGGGGATAGTGCGCCAGAAGCCCGCGATCGCCAAATGACTGTGGAAGTCAACGCCGCCTACACTGAGTATGGCGGCGTTCATTTTACGTTTTTAGATTGTCCTGGTTCCATTGAGTTTATCCAGGAAACCTGTAATGCCCTGATTGGGGTAGATGCGGTTGTCATTGTCTGTGAACCTGTTGCAGACAGGGTTTTGACCCTGGCACCCCTGTTCAAGTTTCTGGATAACTGGCAGATTCCCCACCTGGTTTTTGTCAACAAAATGGATCGGGCAGATGGCGATATTAGCCGTGTCTTGCAAGCTTTGAAAACAGTCTCTAGCCGTCCTCTAGTGGCACACCAGTATCCCATTGGAGTGGGAGACAACCTGGTTGGGTTTATCGATCTGGTGACTGAACAGGCATACCATTACCATCCAGGCGCACCGGCTGACCCCGTCCCCCTGCCTGAATCGCTACGAGAGCAGGAGAAAGCTGCCCGCAACGAAATGCTAGAGACTCTGGCAGATTTCGACGATCATCTGTTAGAAGAACTCCTGGAAGACATTGACCCACCTCAAGAAGAAATCCTGAAGGATTTGAAGATGGAGTTGGGTGCCGATCAGATTGTACCGGTTTTCTTTGGGGTCACCGATCAGGACTACGGGGTGCGTCCCCTCCTGGAAGCGTTGCTGCGGGAAGCTCCTGAACCTGAAGCAACGGCTGAAATCCGGGGGATTACGCTCAGTAATAGCGCCCCCCTGGCGCAGGTATTGAAGACCTACTACACCCCACAGGGCGGAAAACTGTCCCTGGTTCGGGTCTGGCAGGGCACCTTAACCGATGGGATGACACTAAACGGCACTCGGGTCGGTGGGATCTACCGCCTCATGGGTCAGCACCAGCAAAATCTAGACAGTGCTGAAGCGGGTGAAATCGTGGCTTTAGGTCGCCTGGAAAGCATCAAAACCGGAGATACGCTCACAACCGATGCTTCAACCAATAACGAACTGCCCAAAGCCGAGCATTTGGCTCCTGTGTTTGCCCTCGCAATCACGGCTGAGATCCGTAGTGATGAGGTCAAACTGAGCAGTGCCATGACAAAACTGCTGGAAGAAGATCCGTCCCTGAACTGGGAACAGCATGGGGATACCCATGAAGTCATTCTCTGGGGGCAGGGAGACATTCACCTCCAGGTAGCGCTGGATCGGCTGCGGCGCAAGTATAATTTGCCGATGATCACCCATTTACCTCAAATCCCCTACAAGGAGACGATTCGCAAGCCTGCTGAGTCGATTCATGGGCGCTATAAGCGCCAAACCGGTGGGCATGGACAGTTTGGTGATGTTTACCTGGATATCAAGCCCCTGCCCCGTGGGGAAGGATTCAACTTCCACGAAAAGATTGTGGGTGGGGTGGTGCCCCGACAGTACATCCCTGCTGTAGAAAACGGGGTGCGGGAATACCTGGTTCATGGTCCGCTTGGTTTTCCCGTTGTGGATGTGGATGTTACCCTGACGAACGGGTCGTATCACACCGTTGATAGCTCTGAACAGGCATTCAAGCAGGCAGCCCGAATTGCCATGCAGGAGGGGATGGCGAAGTGCCAGCCCACCTTGCTGGAACCGATTCTAAATGTCACGGTTTCGGTGCCGTCAGACTTTACCTCAAAAGTGCTGCGGTTGGTCAGCGGTCGGCGGGGTCAAATTCTGGGCTACAATGGCAAACCGGACTGGGCGGGTTGGGATCAGGTTTCTGCCCAAATTCCCCAGGCGGAGATGCATGACCTGATTGTGGAATTGCGATCGCAAACGATGGGCGTTGGCTTCTTCAACTGGGAATATGACCACCTGCAAGAGGTGCCAGACAAACTAGCTGAACGGGTAATTGCTACCACCAGTCAGGGCAATGGCAATCACAACAAATAGTTGAACCCAATACCAAAATTGAGGACTGGCAAGCGATCGATCTCGTGATGCCCAATAGATCCCCGACTTCTTAATCCATGCTGACCTGGGATTAGTGATTCAGCCAAAGAAGTCGGGGATCTTATTTTCATGCTTCCGTTCAGCCATGCCGCCCGTACTGTTCCTTTCTCAAGCCCTTTTGGCTCAGTGTTGTGAGAACATAGAGACTTGTCATCAGCGACCAATCAGCCTTTAACAAAATGGAACAGAATCGCAAGTCAACGGCTATTATTACGGGTGCCTCCTCAGGGGTTGGCTTATACGCCACAAAAGCCCTTGCTCAGCGGGGGTGGCATGTGATTATGGCGTGTCGAGATTTACAAAAAGCCAAAAAAGCTGCTGAGGAAGTGGGAATCCCCGAGGGCAGCTACACCGCCATGTTTATTGATACGGCATCCCTGGAAAGTGTGCGCCAGTTTGTCAAAGATTTTAGGGCAACGGGCAAATCCCTGGATGCGCTGGTGTGTAACGCCGCCATTTATATGCCCCTGCTGAAAGAACCACTCCGCAGCCCAGAAGGTTACGAATTGAGCGTGGCGACCAATCATCTGGGGCATTTTCTGTTGTGCAATCTCATGCTTGAAGATCTAAAGCACTCTTCGTCGTCAGACCCACGGCTTGTGATTTTGGGAACCGTCACCCACAACCCGAAAGAGCTGGGCGGAAAAATCCCACCCCGTCCTGACTTGGGCGATTTGAAAGGATTTGCCGATGGGTTTAAAGCGCCCATCACGATGATCGATGGCAAAAAGTTTGAACCAGTGAAAGCGTACAAAGACAGCAAGGTCTGTAACGTTTTGACAATGCGCGAGTTGCATCGACGCTATCACGAGTCCACCAGCATTACCTTTACTTCCCTCTATCCCGGCTGTGTGGCAACAACCGCCCTATTCCGCAATCACTACCCTCTATTCCAGAAACTTTTCCCTATCTTCCAGCGCTATATTACAGGCGGCTTCGTCTCCGAAGAACTTTCTGGAGAGCGGGTGGCAGCGGTGGTGGCTGACCCTGAGTACCGCCAGTCTGGGGCTTACTGGAGTTGGGGAAACCGTCAGAAGAAAGATCGCAAGTCATTTGTGCAACAGGTTTCACCTGAGGCAAGCGATGCAGATAAGGCAAAACGCATGTGGGAGTTAAGTGAAAAACTGGTCGGGATTGCCTGATACCTTATACCAGTTCAATATGAATTTGCCCTTAACAAGGGGCTTAAGCCCCTTGTTAAGGGCGTGATTCTGTGCAGCTTCAAAGAGAATTAGTATCCGGCTCATTCCATCAACAACCAGAGGCGCTTCAAGGAATTAGAAGGAGACTTGTCTCCTTGCCCACACTCGTTGAGAGACCAGCATCGTTCGATATATTCGACCTGTTGGTCTTTCTCAGTTAGCTCCTCTACCAACAACTTGAGAAACCCCCGCCAGAACCAGCTAACCATAAAGGTAAACGGGGGGCTACTGCGATCGCTGCAAACGGAATCAGAAATGAGTTCCTGCTGTTTATAAACTTGCCATTGATAATCTTCTACCAGGTTGTGGTTTAAGAGTTTCATGGTGAACCTCCTCAATTTTGAACATTGTGGAGGCACTTCAAAACCTGTCACCAAACCCTCGCCTTAAAAAGTTGCGAGCGCATGTCCGAATCTTTTTCTGTGCCAATAAATACTATTTTAGAAATATTTTTCAGATCGTGCAACCCGCGTGTCAAGACCTCCTCACATCCCAACCACCTGATAATTGTGGAATGATTGTCTCTGCCGTACTTTGGAAGGTAACTACTCATTCCAATAACGCCAGATCGGCAATTTGTTAATGCCAAATTCTCAAACTAATGACCTTTTTTACAGCAGTGTGGTGATTGAACACATTGTACCGAGGGGTAAAGGGCTTGCCTTTCGGGTATGGCACGCTCATCTAATTCGCAGTGCCAGAACCTATGAAGGCTTTGTTCGAGCCGACTTGTGTGCACCCTTGAAGTGCAAGGACGGAGTAGTTAAGTGGTATTCCATTATCCACTTTGACACCCCAGAGCGATTGAATCGCTGGTTAGCGTCAGACGATCGCCGCGATCTGCTGGAGTCAGGGCAGGATATTTTTCAGGCTTACCGATTCAAATCCTTTACCACGGGGTTAGAAGGTTGGTTTTCCCTAGAAGCAGGTTCAGAGCAAGTCGGGTTAGGACCTCCAGCCTGGAAGCAAACCCTGGCGGTGGTGCTGGGACTATATCCCACAGTCATGACTCAATCGATGATTTTTGCATCACTTGGCATTATGCAATCCTGGTCACCTGCCAGTTCCATGCTGGTTAACAATCTGATCACATCCTGTATTCTGACCTGGATGGTTATGCCTGTTGTCAGGCGGTTGATGAGCTTTTGGTTGCAGCCTTCCTACAAGCTTTTCTCAGTCAAAACGGATGTGATTGGGGCGATGATTGTGGCGATGTCATTGGGATTGTTGGTTGTGTTATTCGATCGCTGATATTAATCAAATTAGTTGTGAGAATCGACAGATTACTGTGACCAATTACAAGCGAGCGTCATAGTATTGCCAGAATCGTCGGGTTGCGTAGTGCATCAAATTTCTCGGCAATGCCCCGCTTCAAACTCAGCGATCGCCTCTCGAGCTAACGCCTCTAATTTACCCTCTGCAATGTCCTGCTCTAGCTGTTCATCCCAGCGTTCATAATCGAGATCGAAAAACCAAAGTCTTAGCCTCTCAAACTCACTTGATGGCAGCGAAAGAATTGCTGCTTCATCTGCTCAAGGTTTGACATGAACAGGTTTACCTCTATGCTCTTAGGAGAATTATAACTTTGCTGGAAAGGGCAAGCCATGCTCGTGTATTCCCGCAAACCACTGTCTCACCTACAACCTTAAACTAGCCGCCTCTTGAACGCTGACAGCTATGACTTCGGTTGCGCCCGCTCCTACCAATGACTGAGAGGCATATCTTTTACATTACTCTAGTAGTGCTTTGTGGCAGAAGTTTTGCGCTCGTGAAGTGGCTGGGTGGATGTTCACGCCCCAACTGGGTAGTTATTTCTGCCAGCCTCCACTAGGTAATCGCTATTATTCCCCGGCACTCACCAAACCCAATTCTGGCGTAGCCTGCCTTTTCGCAGTAGCCGCGAAAAATGATCTCATCGCCATCTGAGAGAAACGATCGCACTTCTCCGGTGGGCAGTTCAACGGGCTGAGTACCGCGATGGGTCATTTCCAGCAGGCAACCCTGGGTATCGGGGGCGGCACCGGAAACCGTACCACTTGCCATCAGGTCACCGGGACGCAGGTTACAGCCATTGCTGGCATGGTGGGTGAGCATTTGTGCCAGGGTCCAGTACATCTGGTTGAAGGAGGTGTGGCTCAATCGGAAGGGTTCCATCCCGGCTGCTCGCATCTGAGCCGTGCGAATCTTTACTTCCAGGGTGATGTCGATACCACCCAATTGAGTGTTAGTGGAGGATGCCAGATAGGGCAGGGGGGCTGGATCCTCCGCAGGACGGGAAAACGCCGGACAGCGGAAGGGAGCCAACGCCTCCAGGGTGATAACCCAGGGTGAAATTGTCGTGGCAAAACTTTTTGCCAGGAATGGACCTAAGGGCTGGTATTCCCATGCCTGGATATCCCGTGCCGACCAGTCGTTGACCAGACACAGCCCAAACAAATGGTCTTCCGCCTGATCGATGGCGATCGCCTGCCCCCGTTCATTTCCAGCACTGACGAACCAGCCTACTTCTAATTCGTAGTCCAGCAGGCGGGTGGCTCCAAAGCTGGGAATGGCTTCGTCGGGCTGCTTGCGCTGTCCCTGGGGGCGCTGGATGGGGGTGCCGCTGGGAACGATGGAGGAGGCGCGACCGTGGTAGGCGATCGGCACAAATTTGTAATTTGGTAAGAGGGGATTGTCTGGGCGAAACAGTTTACCGACATGGGTGGCGTGAAAAATGGAGGCGTAAAAGTCGGTATAGTCTCCGATCACAGCAGGCAATACCATTTCAACCTCCGACAGGGGCACCAGAATACCACTGTCAGGCGATAGGGGTTGATGACTGGTTTGCAGAAACTGACTCAGTTGATGGCGCAGGTGCAGGGAAGCCTCAGAACCGAGAGCCATCAGGGGATTTAAAGGGGTGGCTGTGCAGGCGACCTGTACTTTTTCTGGAAGTTTCGGCAGCAAGCCCAGCCGCACTGTTTGAACCAAATCTAAAACCTGGTCTCCGATCGCAACGCCAATCTGAGGGGATTCTGTTCTTCCCTGGCGGCGAAACACACCCAGGGGCAAGTTTTGGATGGGAAAGTCGGTACCGGGTTGATTGGCTGACTCTACCCAACTTTGCAAATTCGGGTTGTGAGTTGCGTCAACAGAGTGTTTCATAACAGGTGTAAGGATTGAAGGTCATGGATAGGTTCTTGAAACGAACAGGAACCAAAGGAACGGAAGCAATGCTGCCGGGTTTCTGCCAGGGTGGCACAGTCTAGAAAATACTGATTCCAACTAATACCGCTATCACTGAATTGGAAGTTTTCAATAGAAGCGGTTTCGAGAACTTCTAAGCCTTGTTCTAAAGTGATTTTTTGCTGGAATGCCAAGGCAGATAGAATCACCACATTTAAAAAGCCATGCATTCGCGTGAACGGACTGTCTCGCTGGTAAGTCAGGGGATAACAGGCGGGTAAGGGATGGTGCAAACCGGCGGTTGCCTTGAAGGGGACAGCAGCTTGGGCACAGGCTACGATGAAACGGCTTAACTGAGCATTAGTGGGAAAGGCTGGAGCCTTGATGCCACCAGTTCGGATTTTTGCCGCTGCTCCTGCGTGTTTTAGACCGTCCAGGTAAGGGGCTGGATCTTCGGTGAAGGGAACTTCGACAAAGGTTTCGATTTCCCTGGGCAGGTTAGCAAGGATGGGCGCGATCGCCGCCGGTTTCAGAGGCGGCAGTTCTACAGCCGTGATAGTAATTTCTGAACTGTCAAAAGATTGAATTTGGGCGATCGCATCCTCCAGGTCTGCCGTCAGAATGATGCTAAGTGAGCATGGTTTTAAGCAAACTGTGGACAGTAATGCGGCGAATTCCTCCAACCTGGATGCAGGTAGCACAAAGCGACCCAGCATCCAGGAATCGGCTGACATCTGGTATTGGGCATAATTTTCCATTGCTTGCCGCATATCCAACTCTGCCGGAGGAAAGAGACCAGCATAGTCCACAATCGAGGTAAGGAGGGTTTTGACTGAGTTCAGCATGAGGATTAACCTCCCTGTGCTTACTGCAATGGGCTTACTGCAATGGGCTTACTGCAATGGCAATGAAGTCGAAGTTTTGATTTCATTCAAGACAATATTGGTCCTAATCCGGTCTACACCGGGAATTTGGGTGATTTTCTCCGACAATAACCGTTCTAGATGTTGATGGTTTGCTACTACGACTTTTAATAAATAGTCAAACTCACCCGTCAGGTGATGGCATTCCAATACCTCTGGCAGTTCTGTAACCTGATGGCAGAATTCACCGACACATTCGGGTTGGTGATGCGCCAGTGTTACCTGGGCAAAGCACAACAGGTCTAAACCGAGTGCTTCTCGATTCATTAACGTGACATAGCGCCCAATGATGCCGGTTGTTTCTAGTTTCTTCAACCGCTTTTGCAGTCCGGGTGTGGAGAGATTGACCTGACGGGCTAATTCAGTGCTGGTAACGCGGCTATTTTCTTGAAGCAGTTGCAGAATTTGACGATCAATATCGTCAAGCGCTTGAAGTGATTCTGGGTTTTTCAGTGCTGGCTTCACTTTGGGTTTTCCTCTGGCAGGCTGTTTGGGCAAAGTAGCTCTTCCTTGAATGATGCTCGTAGCAGTAGCAGCGAGCTATTTCATTACGGATTTTAACTTAGTCTGTTAAGAAATACTCCTTGATGATTCCCTATAGTTGATTTTATAATCGAGTTACGGACTTTTAGTTTAATTGTTTAACTAGTTAACTAAAAGTCCGCAGGCTCAAATCAAACCGTTGCTGGAGTAGGTTTTTGAGCGATAAGCGCGATCGCGCATTCACCTACCGCGCATTCACCTGTAGACAAGTCGTTCAGAAAACAAATTGCTCATAAGACAAGCTGCTCAAAACTTGAGATCTCAAGTTTGAAATTGAGAGTGCTGTTACCGGGTTAGTCACTCTCCATATCGTGAATGTTTATTGTACAACAGCGAAACTTTGAAGGTGTTGGGTTTCGCAGTAGTTCTATCCAGCCTACTTTCAAGACTGACATTTAGCATCATTACAAGTTAATCATATCCATGCAGCGATCTCTGTCGGCTGATTGCTCAATCAAGAAGAGCCATTAGTACACAGGCTGTATGCAAGGAGGTTTATCCATGAATCATATTTTCCCTGTTAAACGCTTTGATCATCTAGAGTTTTATGTGGGAAATGCCAGACAGTCGGCGCGGTTCTACGCTCAGTGTTTTGGGTTTAGCCATACTGCCTATCAAGGACTAGAAACCGGTAATCGCAAGGTCGCGTCCTATGTGATGGAGCAGGGAGAAACTCGCTTTGTGCTTAGTTCAGCACTCCACTCAAGCCATGCGATCGCAGACAGTGTGCAAAAGCACGGGGATGGAGTTGCGGTGATTGCGTTGGAAGTGCCGGACGTGGTCAGAGCTTACCAGGAAACGACTGCTAGAGGGGCGACAGGAGCCATTCCAGCGACCGAAATGGAAGATGACTATGGCGTCCTGCGCTACTCTGCAATCCATGCCTATGGAGACGTGTTGATCAAGTTTGTTGATCGGGCTGACTATGCTGGAGTGTTTGCACCGGGTTTTGTGCCTCGACAAGAACCTGCGTCATCTCCATATAAGTTGTCCAGACAAACCGGGCTAAGGTCGATCGACCATATAGTTGGTAATGTTGAGTTTGGTCAAATGGATCGCTGGGTGCAGTTTTTTGCTGACATTATGGACTTCAATCTGTTGATGAAGTTTGATAGCGAAACCATTTCGACCGAGTACTCTGCCCTGATGTCTAAAGTCATGCAAGACAGTAGCGGTAAGATTAAGTTTCCCATTAATGAGCCAGCATCCGGCAAACGTAAATCCCAAATTGAAGAATATCTGGAATACAACCACGGTCCCGGTGTGCAGCATATTGCCCTGGCAACTGACAATATTATTCAAACTGTCACCACGCTTAAGCAGTTTGGGGTTGAATTTCTGACCGTGCCCCAGACCTATTACAACCATTTAGAACCCTGGGTTGAAGAAATTGATGAGCCAATCGACCAATTGGCAGCGTTAGGAATTCTGATTGATCGAGATGAAGCCGGTTACCTGCTCCAGATCTTTACCCAACCCGTCCAGGACAGACCCACTCTATTCTTTGAAATCATTCAGCGGCAGGGTTCCCAGGGTTTTGGAGAGGGGAACTTTAAGGCACTGTTTGAAGCGATCGAACGGGAGCAGGCATTGAGAGGAAACCTTTAGGAAAATGAGTTATTACTACAAGTTGGGCACGATTCCCCACAAGCGCCATACCCAGTTCCGCCAATCCGATGGCTCTTTGCACCACGAAGAGTTGATGGGAATTCATGGGTTCTCAGGGATTCAATCGCTGCTTTACCATCTGCATCCACCAACTCAAATTCAAAAGATTTTATTAGAGAAATGCGTAAAAATTCGTTATGGAGAAATGGATGCTTTACGTCCCCGCCATTTGCGGACAGCGATGGTAGATCAGACCGGCGATGCGATCGCCTCCCGTGTACCTCTGTTAGCCAACGCTAATCTTTGTATTTCGGTTGCCCGTCCAACTGAACCGATGGCTTACTGGTATCGGTTTGCCCAGGGTGATGAGTTGATCTTTATTCATCGGGGTACGGGTATTTTAGAAAGTCAGTACGGGATTCTGCGCTATCGCCCCGGTGATTATTTAGTGATTCCGACTGGTGTTTTGTGGCGAATTCTGCCGGATGGTGAGGTTGAGCAGCGAATGCTTGTCATAGAGGCTCAGGGGCATATTGAACCGCCTGCCCGCTACCTCAACCGCTATGGGCAGTTTCTAGAACATGCACCCTATAGTGAGCGGGATATTCGCCCACCGGATGAACTGGTGACCCATGATGAGGAGGGTGAATTTGAGGTGCAGGTGAAGGCACGCGATCGCATTACCCATTACCTGTTCCGCTACCACCCCCTGGATGTGGTGGGTTGGGATGGGCATCTCTACCCATTTGCTTTCAATATTGAGGATTTTGAACCGATTACGGGACGGGTGCATCAACCGCCCCCGGTGCATCAAACCTTTGACGGTCCGGGATTTGTGGTGTGTTCGTTTGTACCGCGCCTGTTTGACTACCACCCCCAGGCAATTCCTGCCCCCTACAACCATTCCAATGTGGATTCAGATGAAGTTCTTTACTACGTGGGTGGGGCTTTTATGTCACGAACCGGAATTGAGCCAGCGTCGATGACGGTTCATCCAGGAGGGATTCCCCACGGTCCCCATCCGGGCATGTATGAGGGGTCAATTGGGCAAGAACGGACGGATGAACTGGCGGTGATGATTGATGTTTTTCATCCGCTTAATTTTACCGAACAGGCAATTGTAGTTGAAGACAAGGAGTATGCCTACAGTTGGAGCGTTTAAGAGGGATTTAAAGTTCACAAATAATAATTCAAACAGCAATTTGAAAAGTTAGGAGGACTCGATTATGGTTTATGTTCTTACCAATCCTCCCAGTCACTCAACCATTTCTCCACGGATTGAGGAACGCTTGCAGAAGGGGGAGCTAACCCAGGAACAGGTGAGTCAGTTTCAGGATTTTCTAGGGGAGGTCGATCGCGAATTTTTACAGCATCGGATTATCACGGATAATGCTTACACTCGCTGGTTTGCAGCCGGTACTGCTACCGATGAAGAACTGCGTCATTTCATCAAACAGTTCTCGGTTTTTTCCAACCAATTTTTGATTGCAGCCCTGTTAAAAGTGATTAACTCACCCACACTGCAACAGTCCCGTGCCAGCCGGGAGATTTTGCTGAACGAGTTGGGTGTGATCTACCGCAGAACCGGGCAATTCGCTGCCCCTGCCCCAGTTCAAACAAGTTTAGACAAAGACCGGGAAGGCGACCCGGAACTGGTCAGCACGGAAGGCACCGTCGATGGGGGGATTTGCCGATTTCGAGCGGCTCATTTTGAGTGGTTGACTGGCGTGGCAGAGGGGTTAGGGTTGCACTACGAGGACATTGGCAAGCGCAAGCACGGTAGACCCACGACTTTACACTTTTGTGATGAGTTGCAGCGGCTCTATGGCAGTGACGATCCAGCCATTTCAGAAGGTGCCAGCTTTGCCGTAGAAAACTGGGCTGCCGCCGGTTTCTGGCAGGAATTGGAAGACGGGCTGATGCGACTCAAACAGCAGCGTTACCCCAACTTGCATCTGGCATTTTTTACCTGGCATAACCGGGTTGAGGCACAACACGCCGGACACACCTTGGAAGAACTGGAAACAGTCTATTTCAGCTCCAATTTTGACCGCAAAAAGTTTCTGCAAGGAGGCAAAGAAATCCTGGAAGCGATCGCCGTTTTCTGGGATGGACTGGAACGCGATCGGCTAGACCACATTTATCTGTAAAGCACTTGCATTCGACCATTGGGAGCGACCTATGGATAGCCACCCCTATTTTCCCCCCTCTGCCCAAGGCATTCAGCTAATTCAAGCCTTTGCCCACCTCTTTCGGCTACCGTTAGCAATCATGGCAGCTCTGGCAAGTTGTGCAACCATCTATGCCGTGGATGCCACCACCCCACTCTGGAAGTATGGATTGATGGCAGTCATTCTATTCTGCATGACCGCTGCTGCCTGTGCCATTAACGACTACTGGGATGTAGACAAAGACCGAATTGATCATCCCGATCGCCCCTTACCATCCGGTGCCCTTTCCCTTCAGCAAGCCTGGTGGGCGGCGATCCTTTTGTTTGGGATTTCACTAGTGGGGGCAATCCCACTGGGGCTTTATCCCACAATAGTCGTTGCTGTCAGCGTTGGCTTGCTATGGAATTACTCCCATCTCCTGCTTTACAGTGGCATTTTGGGGAATTTCATCGTTGCGACCATTGGCTCTACACTGATTTTTTTAGGCAGCTTAGTGGCAAACCGTCCCTTTGCCATGCTTTATCCCACTGGGTTTCTCTTCTGCTATGCCCTGGCAAAGGAAATCGTCTGGGATGTGCATGATGCCAAGGGCGATCGCAGTCAGGGCATTACCACCATTGCCAATCTGTGGGGCGATCGGGCAGCCTTTTCCATTGCCTGGACCTTACTTGCCGGGTTGTTAGGGTCCATCCCGATTGCATTCTATAGGCTACCAATGGCACATCCCTGGCTATTTGTAGGATTTGCCTCAGCAGTTTTATTCACCCTGGGCGTGGCACTTGCCCATTACCAACAACAGCGCAGTGCGATCGCCTATCAAACGTTTATCTCATGGGAACGGTTAAGCATGATGTTTGGAGTATTTGCCCTCTTAGCCACTGCCCCACCAGGGGTTTAAATTAATAAACGAGGTTGCTATGGAAAGCTTTAGCCTGACACTAGAACAACAGTTTCAAATGAAATTAATTAAAGAATCAACTCAACAGATGACCCCTGAGCAAATGCAAGAAACGTTGATTCAGGTGTCACGGTTACTGATGGTAAAAGACAATGTGATTCGCAGCCTGATGAAAAGTTGCCTCATTCTCTAAGGCTGGGAGAGGAGTTGGGAGTTGAAAGTTGAAAGTTGAGAGCCATTAGTTCTTGAGAAACTCTAAACTTCAAACTCTAAACTCTAAACTTCAAACTCTAAACTCTAAACTTGACCTTACCCCTCACACCTTCTAGACGAGGACCGATGCTTAAGCACTGCGACCCATCTCCAGTCTGGATTCCATCCACCGAGCAGATCCAGGCAACCCATATTGCAGATCTGATGGATGAGTTGAAGATCGACTCCTATTCATCGCTCCATGCCTGGTCAGTTAACCAGCGGGCTGAGTTTTGGGCAGTGATGATTCGCCGGTTAGGAATTCGGTTCAGGCAACCCTATCGTCAGGTGCTTGATTGTTCTCAGGGTGTGGAATATCCTCAATGGCTGGTGGATGCAAGTCTCAATATCGTTGAAAGTTGCTTTCAGGCACCGGAGACTGCCCCTGCCATTTTCTTCCAGCAAGAAGGGGCAATTTTGAGCCTGACCTATGGCGAACTGTTAGCCCTCACTAATCGGGTGGCAAATGGACTCGTCCATGCCGGATTTCAACCGGGGGATGCGATCGCCATTGCGATGCCCATGACTCCCCCATCCGTTGCCATCTACATGGGCATCATCAAAGCGGGCTGTGTGGTCGTTTCGATTGCTGATAGTTTTGCTGCCAGTGAAATTGCCACCCGCCTGCGATTGGCAAAGGCAAAAGCAATTTTTACCCAGGACTACACCCAGCGCTCCGGAAAACAATTACTGCTCTACACCAAAGTTACTGAGGCAAATGCACCGAAGGCGATCGTGCTGCCGCTGGGTGATTTATTATCGGTTGAACTGCGATCTAGTGATTTAACCTGGCAGCAGTTTTTGAGTGCCAACGAACAGTTTGATGCCATTCCTGTAGCCCCCTCTGCCCATAGCAATATTCTGTTTTCCTCCGGCACCACTGGCGACCCCAAAGCGATTCCCTGGACCCACACCACGCCAATTAAATGTGCCTCCGATGCCTACCTGCACCATGACATCCATCCAGAAGACGTGCTGGCATGGTATACCAACCTGGGTTGGATGATGGGACCGTGGTTGATTTTTGCCAGTTTAATCAATCAAGCGGCGATCGCCCTTTACACCGATGTCCCCACCGATCTCGCCTATGGTCAATTTATCCAGGATGCCCATGTCACCCTGTTGGGAGTCGTTCCCAGCCTGGTCAATGCCTGGAAAACGACTGGCTGTATGCAAGGGTTAGATTGGAGCAGCATCAAAGCCTTTAGCTCCACCGGGGAATGCTCCAACCCCCAGGACATGCGCTACCTGATGGCTCTAGCAGGCAACAAACCCGTGATTGAGTATTGCGGTGGCACCGAAATCGGCGGCGCATACATCACCGGCACCCTGGTTCAACCCTGTATTCCTGCCACCTTTACCACCCCCGCCCTCGGACTGGATATTGCCATCCTCGACCCCAACGGTAACCCCGCCCCAAAAGGGGAGGCCTTCATCCTCCCCCCCTCCATTGGACTTTCCACCGAACTTCTCAACAAAAACCACCATCAAGTCTACTTCGCCTCCTCCCCCTCTCCCCCCCTCCGCTGCCACGGCGACCAGCTAGAACGCCTCCCCAACGGCTACTTCCAGGCACACGGTCGCGTCGATGACACGATGAACTTAGGCGGCATCAAAGTCAGTTCCGCCGAAATTGAACAGGTACTCAACACCGTAGAAGGCGTTTGCGAAACCGCTGCGATCGCCCTCCCCCCCGCCGAAGGCGGACCCTGCCACCTGGTCGTCTACGTCGTGCCTTCCCCCCATGCCCAGAAAACCAAACCAGAACTACTCACCGAACTTCAAACCGCCATCAAACAACAGCTCAACCCCCTATTCAAAATCCACGACCTAGTCATCGTAGCAACCCTCCCCCGCACCGCCTCCAACAAAGTCATGCGACGGATTTTGCGCGATCGCTACCAACCCCACCCCCCCTTACCCTCCAGCCAACCAAAAACCAACCAACTTCCACTTCCCACGAATCAATAGCCTAGTTCTGGAGGGGGTCTGGGGGACGCAGCCGTCCCTCAGATCGGGGGGTTTGGGGGGCAGCCCCCCAAGCCAGGTTTTGCCTTCCCACCTAAAGTTCCGCGTTGCTGATTTTGGATACAAATCGAGAGCTATAAGAACTGAAACTTCCCTCCAAGTCATATAGCTATTAGCTATTCAGCACCACCTGAATTAGCCAACCCCACCCCCAATTCTCAAAACCTTCCCATCAATAAAATCATGGTTCTCCCTACATTTAACAAACAGCCCCTTATTTCTCTCAGACTTAAAGATTACGAAGTCAACCCAGAAACCGGCTTCCTACCACCCCAATCCCCCGCCAAAACTGAACTACCCAAAGACCTTCAACCCATACAGGAAACCGCAACCCATTTACCCAAATGGCTAACCCTTAGACACATTCGCCACAGACTTCAACAACTCCCAGAAATCAACCTGGAACAGCATCCATTAGACGACATGCAACTGCGTCGAGCCATGCAGGTCTATTCTTACCTGACCCATGGCTACATTTGGGGAGAATCCCCCCCAGTCAACGTTTTACCCCGTAACCTGGCTGTTCCCTTCCACCAAATTGCCCAGCAACTGGGGCGACCGCCCGTTTTATCCTACGCCTCCTATGCAATGGATAACTGGCTCCGGATTGACGAAACCAAACCGATCGCTATCGGCAACATCATCATTGGGCAAAACTTTCTGGGTGGAATCGATGAAGACTGGTTTATTTTAATTCACATTGACATTGAGGCAAAAGCCGCCCGCGCCTTAGCCACCATTCCCTCAATTCTAGAAGCCATCGCCAATCACGATGCGATCGTCATCATCCACGGATTAAAAGCAATCAAACATGCATGGGAAGCCATCAACCTGACCATGAACCGGATGCCCGAAGGCTGCGACCCCTACATCTACTACAACCGGGTGCGCCCCTACATTCACGGCTGGAAAAATAATTCTGCCTTACCCGATGGGCTAATTTATGAAGGCGTTGAAGCGTATGGCGAACAGCCCCAACTGTTTCGGGGAGAAACGGGTGCCCAAAGCGCGATCGTTCCCACAATGGATGCCCTGTTCAATATCACCCATGAACACGACCTCCTATGGGAATTTCTGACGGAAATGCGCCAGTACATACCACCCAAACATCGTGAATTTATCGCAGAAGTCGAAAACCGTTCCACCCTGCGTGACTTTGTTAAAACTCATAACGAACAAGTCCCTAAATTGAAAGACTTATATAACGATTGCATTTCTCAAATTGAGCAATTTAGAACCAAGCATTTAGAATTCGCCGCCCAATACATCCATCAACAAGCCGCCCACTCCAACAACGACACCAATGTTGGCACCGGCGGCACCCCCTTCATGAACTACCTGAAAAAACACCGTGATGAAAACAGCAAACACCTGTTGAAATGAAATGTTCCTCTCTCCCTTCCCCACCATCTGACCCCTGCTCCCTCACCCCTATTCCAAAAGCGAGTAAACCATGATGAAATTTGCCGAACGAATGAATCACCTGGGTACGGAATCTGCCTTTGAGGTCTTTGCCAAAGCCAAAAATCTAGAAGCACAGGGCAAAAGCATTATTCACCTTGAAATTGGTCAGCCCGACTTTCCGACCCCAGCCAACATTTGCGAAGCTGCTTGTGAAGCAATGAAACAGGGCTACACAGGTTACGGTCCCGCTGCCGGATTAATAGAGTTTCGTCAGGCGATCGCCGATCACGTTGCCAGAACCAGAGGCATCAATGTTCATCCCAACGAGGTGGTGGTGACTCCCGGTGCCAAACCAATTATTTTTTTTACCCTGATGGCGTTAGTCGATGCTGGTGATGAAGTGATTTATCCTGATCCAGGATTTCCCGTCTATGAATCGGTCATTAACTTTGTTGGTGCCAAAGCCGTACCTTTACCATTACTAGAGGAAGTCGATTTTCGATTTCGGATGGATGACTTGATTGATGCCATTTCCGATCGCACAAAACTATTGATCCTGAACTCTCCCCAAAATCCCACTGGGGGACTGCTAACCGCAGAGGATCTAGCAGCGATCGCCCATCTCGCCAATCAGCACGACTTTTACATCCTTTCGGATGAAATCTACTCCGGCATCATCTACGACGGACAACACACCAGTATCCTCCAATTTCCTGGCATGAAGGAGCGTACCATCCTGCTTGACGGACACTCCAAAACCTATGCCATGACTGGCTGGAGGCTGGGTTACGGAGTTGCCCCTGAACCCATTATTGACCAGATCACCCGCCTGATGATTAACTCCAATTCTTGCACCTGCTCCTTCACCCAAATTGCCGGAATCGAGGCACTCACAGGACCCCAGGATGCCGTCAACCAGATGGTGGCAGAATTCAAGCGCAGAAGAGATGCGATCGTCGAGGGCTTGAATCGCATTGAAGGCATTCACTGCCTCAAACCTGCCGGAGCCTTTTACGTTTTTCCCAACGTCGCCCAGCTCCCCCTCCCCTGTGACAAACTGGCAGATTACCTGTTAGCAGATGCAGGCGTTTCGGTTCTATCAGGAACCGCCTTTGGCAAATGGGGCGATGGTTACCTCAGACTTTCCTATGCCAATTCCCTGGAGAACATTCAGGAAGCATTACAGCGAATTCAAGTGGCAGTAAGCACGCTTTGACACTCACACCAAACCTTATGAGATTTTATAGGAATTCTATGACCAGGATTCGCTCTAGTGCCGTGCCGCAATGACCCATTTCTACAAACGAGTAAAACTCATTGCTCGTAAAGAAGCACTTGACGCGATCGCTCTTTTCCATAGCATGAAACCTTCATGCGATAGGGGTGCTTCTCAAACTGCCTTCTGGGTTTGATCAACTCATTGCTAAAATAATCTATCTTGTACTTGCCAAATTACTTGTCAAAGTTGCCCAACGCTCAACGGTTCAAAATTGCTGATTGCCTGCTAACAAACGTTCTTTTTGCCTCCAAAGATCCTTAAATAAACCTCAACTGCTAACCCATGAGCCTGACTGCTGACATCCTCTCTCAACTACCCGGAGATATACTAGGAGCGCTCCGGCAAGCAGATGCCCGCTGGCACTCTCTGAAAACGGGAAATCTCCCCATCCCTCAAGTGGTGCAGGAGGATAGCGAACCACTGGAACCGGATTGGGATGTCGTCATTTGTGGGGGCACCCTGGGAATTTTGCTAGGGGCAGGATTGGCTCAACGGGGATGGCGGGTTGCTTTAATCGAACGGGGGACATTGCGGGGACGGGAACAGGAATGGAATATTTCCCGCAAGGAGCTTCAGGCATTTGTCAAACTAGGTTTGTTGACGGAAGCCGAACTGGAGCAGGCGATCGCCACCGAATACAATCCTGCCCGCGTCAGCTTCTTAGATGGACCAGAAATTTGGGTCAGGGATGTGCTCAACATTGGAGTAGACCCGGTGTTTCTGTTGGAAACCTTAAAGCAACGATTCCTTTCCTGGGGTGGACAGTTGTTTGAGCAGACTCCATTTACAGGCGCGGTGGTTCATCCTGATGGGGTGCAGGTCAAGGCGGGAGAGCAGGAATTCAAAACTCGTTTGCTGCTGGATGCAATGGGGCACTTTTCCCCAATTGTGCAGCAGGCACGGCAGGGCAAACAACCGGATGCAGTCTGTCTGGTGGTGGGCAGTTGCGCTACGGGCTTTGCTGACAATGCATCCGGTGATTTAATCGTGTCTTTCACGCCGCTGCAAAACCAGTGCCAGTACTTCTGGGAAGCTTTTCCTGCCAGGGATGGCAGAACGACTTACCTGTTCACCTACCTGGATGCCCACCCCGATCGCCCCAGTCTGGAAACTTTATTTGAAGAGTATCTGCGTCTGTTGCCCGATTATCAAAACGTGTCTCTGGAGCAGCTTCAGTTTAAGCGGGCGCTGTTTGGCTTCTTTCCCTGCTACCGCCAAAGCCCACTCAAGTTGCACTGGAACCGAATTTTACCCGTTGGAGACAGCAGCGGCAGTCAGTCTCCCCTCAGTTTTGGTGGGTTTGGGGCAATGGTGCGCCACCTGGAGCGGCTGACTAGCGGGACTCACGATGCGTTGCAAAACAATGCTCTCGACCAAAAAGCGTTGGCGCTGTTGCAACCCTATCAGCCCAGCCTATCGGTCACCTGGCTGTTTCAGCGGGCAATGAGTGTAGGCATGGATCAGAAAATTACGCCCAACCAGATTAATCAATTGCTTGCCAGCGTGTTTACTCAAATGGAGCAGTTGGGCGATCCGGTATTGAAGCCCTTTCTACAGGATGTGGTGCAATTTTCGGCACTATTTCAAACCCTGGTCAAAACCTCTCTGGCGCAGCCCGGTATGGTGTTCAAAATTCTGCCTCAGGTTGGACTGCCCACCCTGCTAGACTGGATGGTACATTATGCCAGTCTGGCAGTCTATTCCGGGTTATCGCCAGTGGGGCAGGCTTTGCAAGTGTGGAGCGATCGCCTCCCACCCACCCAACAATACTATCTGCGGCGCTGGGCAGATGCCTGGAAGTATGGTTCTGGAAACGATTACATAGAATAGGAATCAGCAGTCAGCAAACAATCCCTATCTGTTCACCCCTAAGTTGGGAGCGGAGACTTTGCCGGATCAAGGATTTAGCCAAATTCCTTGATGAGTTAGGGGCATGGTAGCCGTTCAATCTTATCTGCCGTAGGCTGGATTGGGCAATTTCCCAGCGCGGATATCCCTGGCTTTTCAGATACAACGCTTCCCTTGTGCGCTGCACCCGTGGATGGGGGGATGAAAACAAAATCTAGCCCGTCAAAGGATATCTCCTTCAGTTCTCCCCACCCTGATAACTCGCCCATCTCTCAACTCAAGCCCCCTTTCGCTGGCTGCCAAATCGCGCATAAATTCAGCTTTGTCTTCCGGTGAAATGAGAATAGATTTCAGTTTTCCATTGCTCTGATAATCTACCCGCAATCTGTCAAGCGACAAGGCTGGTGAACTTAAAGGGTTTCTCGTTGGGCGCACCTCATAAACAGATGTAAGCGGTATCTGCCACCACAATAATCCACTCCGTATGCTTAAATCCGACGCAGTAATTTGGTAGTAAAGCGGATGCGTTACCCCGACGATCACGAACCCAGTGACAACATTAATCAGGATGGAGAGCCACCCCACCTGGCTATTCCCCTTGGAAGATAGGAGATTGTAGATGCCCCAAATGGATTGCAAAATGATCACTATTGCAACGATAACCAGTATGACAACAAGCCACCAATCCTTCTTTGAGTAATAAATCATAGCCTGCCTTTCTCCCAATCATCTAACTGAACCACTATGCACTGAAAGTGCATAGGTTCCTAAAGGGCTGAAAGCCCAAGTTAATCTACTCAAGTAGGAAGTTATCGCGCTCCTGATTCGATGGACTCCGATGATGCTCTAAATACTCCTCCACTAACTGCTCA
>NZ_JBXBCF010000086.1:0-57571 GCF_056784235.1 Kovacikia sp. CALU 1929 | reverse complement strand
AGCGGTGTCTGACACCCAGTTGGGTGCAGTCTACTAGGCGCTTTTTTACGATACTGGCGACCCGCGCTACGGAACGGCGTTTTTTTCACCTCGGTTGGGACGGGCTACCTACTCTCGAAAGATACAAGGTTGGGTTGAGTTCGCGAAACCCAACACCCATCGGCAAATCCTCACTCTTTACCAATCCAACCAGTTGATAAGTTAGTAGGGTGGGCAAAGTCTTGCCCACCCTACTGGCTGGTGCCTAACACCCGACACCTAACACCCGACACCTACTCAAGCCCCAGTTTGGCGTAGTTTTTCTAGCACGCCCCGATCTTCCAGAGTGGAGACATCCCCAGAAACTTCTTCACCTGCCGCCAGAGAGCGTAACAGCCGCCGCATGATTTTGCCCGATCGCGTTTTGGGCAGGGCATCGGCAAAGCGAATTTCTCCCGGACGGGCGATCGCCCCGATCTCCTGCACCACATGCTGCTTCAGTTCTTTCAATAGCTCATCGCTGGGGCTGTGGGTGCCTTCTAGGGTGACAAAGGCAACGATGTCCTGTCCCTTCAGCTCATCGGGTTTACCCACTACAGCCGCTTCTGCTACTGCCGGGTGTGACACCAGTGCAGACTCCACTTCCATCGTGCCCAGGCGGTGTCCGGCAACGTTGATCACATCATCCACCCGTCCCATGACCCAGAAGTAGCCATCCTCATCCTTGCGGGCACCGTCTCCAGCAAAGTACAGGTAATGCCCATCCTTCGGTGGAATGTGCTCCCAGTAGGTGCGGCGGAAGCGATCGGGATCTCCATAAACCGTCCGCAGCATACTGGGCCACGGGTGGGTAATAGCCAGGTACCCCCCTTCATTGTCATCAACCGAGTTACCCTCCAGATCGACAATATCTGCCAGGATGCCAGGGAAGGGCAGGGTTGCCGATCCCGGCTTGGTTGGAATTGCCCCTGGTAAGGCGGTGATCATAATGCCGCCTGTCTCGGTTTGCCACCAGGTATCGACAATCGGGCAACGCCCCCCCCCAATCACGTTGTGGTACCACATCCAGGCTTCCGGGTTGATCGGTTCACCCACCGTTCCCAGCAGTCTCAAGGAGGAGAGATCCCGCGCTTTAGGTAGATGTTCGCCCATTTTGATGAACGCGCGAATCGCAGTCGGAGCGGTATAGAAAATGTTGACCCCGTACTTCTCGATCACATCCCAAAAGCAGCCAGGATTGGAGGACCGGGGGGCACCTTCGTACATCAGGGTGGTTGCTCCATTGGACAAAGGACCATAGACAATGTAGCTATGTCCTGTGATCCAACCCACATCAGCGGTACACCAGTAAACATCATCGTCTCGCAGGTCAAAGATCCACTGAGTAGTCATGTGGGTATAGAGGTTATACCCAGCGGTGGTGTGAACCACCCCTTTGGGCTTGCCAGTGCTGCCGGAGGTGTAGAGGATGAACAGCATGTCTTCGCTGTCCATTGGCTCGGCAGGGCAATCGGCAGAGGCTCCGGCTTGCAGGTCATGCCACCAATGGTCCCGTCCTGGTTCCATAGGAGTTTTCTGTTCGGTGCGTTTGACCACCAGAACGTTCTCAACGCTGGGGGCGGCGTTGTTTGCCAGGGCTTTGTCTACCTGGTCTTTGAGGGGGACGATCGCATCCTTGCGCCAGCCTCCATCCGCTGTAACGACTAGCTTTGCTTCGGCATCAATCAGGCGATCGCGCAATGCCTCAGCGCTAAACCCGCCAAACACCACGGAATGAGGGGCACCAATCCGGGCACAGGCAAGCATGGCGATCGCTGCTTCTGGGATCATGGGCATGTAAATGCCAACGCGATCGCCCTTCTGGACCCCTAGCTGCTTCAACACATTGGCAAACTGGCAAACTTCCCGATGCAGTTGGGCATAGGTGAGGGTGCGGGAGTCGCCCGGTTCTCCTTCCCAGATCAGGGCTGCTTTATTGCGTCGCCAGGTGGTCAGGTGCCGATCCAGACAGTTGTAGGAAATGTTGATCTTGCCATTGACAAACCATTTGGCAATGGGGGGTTGCCAGTCCAGAACCGTATCCCATTTCTGGAACCAGTCCAGTTCTTGCTCTGCCAATTCTGCCCAAAACGCCTGAGGGTCAGCTTTTGCCTTTTCGTAGAGTTGTTTGTACTCATCCAGGCTTTTGATCCGTGCTTTCTGGGCAAACTCTGACGATGGATGAAATAAACGCTTTTCTTGAAGAATGGATTCAATCGTAGGCTGTGACATAGCGTTTGGGAAACTGGGTCAACTTGAATAAAAACAGGTCTCTATTCAGAATACCGAGTTGTCAACCCATCCCATTGAACTCTTTGGATTTATTGAAATTTTGGCAGTATTTAGCTCCGTTTCCTTTATCACCCCTATGGGTACTGCAAGAAATTTCTGAGTTTAACAAAATAAAATTGAGGCTTAATTCTGAAACCTTTGGAGTGTGAGGGAGTCAAATATTATAGATTGTAAAATTTTGCAATGACTCGCCCCAGATTCGCTCCAAGTCGATCCTGAAAATCTTCACGTTCTCAATGGCAAGGACTTGGTTTCCAATCTTCTGATGGTGCTGCTATACCGCCGGATCTCCGGGTAGTGACATCCGGCAGTGACATTCACTTGTGCAATTCAGCTTGTATGCAGTGCCCCGTTCTTCAGAGTTATGGGCACTGAAGGGATGGCGACGCTGTTTCTAGGTAAATAACAATGGCGATCGATTTTCAGACGTTTTTTGCCGCCTGCACTCCAGACCGGGCGTTGAATTTAGCCAAACCGGAAGACCGGCAATTTTACATCGACTTCTCTTCAGTCAGAAGTGCGAAGGTGATCCGACGTTTGGAAAAGACAATTACCTTACTGTCCAACCGGATGACCTGTCAGCTTTTTACGGGTCACATCGGCTGTGGTAAATCGACTGAGTTATTTCGGCTTAAGGCTGGGCTGGAAGGGCAGGACTTTTACGTGGTTTATTTTGAATGCACGGAAGACCTGGATCTGAATAATGTGGATGTGACGGATGTGTTGCTGGCGATCGCCCGTCAGGTGAGTGAAAAGCTAGAGCAGGATCAAATTCCCCTGGCACAACCGCAAGGTTTCCGCAAACTGTTGCTGGATGCCGTCAACTTTTTGCAAACCCCAATTGATGAATTTGAAGTAGCGGCGGGTGGGTTCAAAGCGGGTGCCAACCGGGAGGGGGAATTTAAGTTTTCGCTACCTGTGGGCATTGCTAGCGTTACCGCCAAGGCACAAAAGGACAAGAACCTGCGCGATCGCCTGCGACAATACCTGGCACCCCGCACCAATAGCCTTCTGAGTCTAATCAATGAAGAACTGTTGATTCCTGCCACGGCTGCCCTTCAGGCACAGGGAAAAAAAGGTCTGGTCGTGATTGTGGATAACCTGGATCGGGTCGGGGCACAGTTGAATGCGGCTAAGCGCCCCCAAAATGAGTACCTGTTCATTGACCAGGGATCGGATTTACGAAAACTTGCCTGCCACCTGGTTTACACCGTACCCCTGGTGCTGCTGTTTACCAATGACCGGGAACTGCTGATCAACCGCCTGGGAGGTGGCATGGAGCCGACCGTGCTGCCAATGGTGCCAATTCAAACCCGTGATGGGCAGGTGTATGAGGCGGGAATGCGGCTGATGCGCCAGATGGTTCTGAGTCGGGCATTCCCAGACCTGAACCCTGAAGAACGACTGGAACGCATCCACGAGGTATTTGAGGATGCGGCATCCCTGGATCGGCTCTGCTTCATCAGTGGCGGGCACGTCAGAAAGTTGATGACCCTGCTCTACTCCTGCCTGCAAGACGACGACCCACCCCTGTCTCGCGATACCCTGGAAAGTATCATTCGCAGCTATCGCGACTCCTTACTGAATACGGTGGATGACAGCGAGTGGAAACTGATTGTCCAGGTGGTTCGTCATCAAACGGTGATGGGCGAAGAACAGTTCAAAATTCTGTTGCCCAGTTCCTTCTTCTATGAATATCGGGACAACGAAGGACACTGGTTTGGGCTGAATCCTGTGCTGGCAGAAACTCGGCAGTTTAAGGAGTGGCAGGAGAGGGTTTGAGGGGTTCTTAGTTGTTAGTGGTCAGTAGTCAGTGGTCAGTGGAGTGCAATGGCTGACTCTCATTCATCAGAAGGGGTTCTTGGTTGCTAGAGGTCAGTGGTCAGTAGTCAGTGGTCAGTGGTCAGTGGAGTGCAATGGCTGACTCTCATTCATCAGAAACCGATGCTCACAACGATCGCTCTTTGAGGCGATTGACCCGGTCGATTGAGTTGTCGGCGGGGCGGTTTTCGTTGATTCTGGTGCGCTGTAATTACATGCGGTTGCAAGCTGAGATGCAGCAGTTTTTGCGCGATCGCTGCCCCCTTCAAATTCAACACCTCGTCCTGCAAGACTCTGACTGTCAGCTTTATCGGGCAAGCAAGAACCTTCTAGAATTCAAGCACCATCTGGGACAGGAGCCGCCCCAGGCATTGATGATATCCGGGTTTGAGTCGGTTGTTGCCCTGGATGAGTTGCTGGTTGCCACGAACCAGGTGCGGGATGATTTCAAAAAATATTTTGCCTTTCCCCTGGTGTTGTGGGTCAATGACGAGGTGCTGAGAAAGCTGATGCGGCTGGCACCTGATTTTTATAGTTGGGCAAATGTGCCAATTGATTTCACAATTTCTACGGCGGGACTGATTGATTTGCTTCAGCAAGAAACCGATGCCCGGTTTACAGAGGCACTGGAAATTGGGGCAGGTAGATTTCCCCGCAGTTCTGCCCTCTATCCCGGCAGCAAAAGTTCCTCCCACTGGCAATTGAGAACGGCAATTCAAGAACTGGGCGATCGCGGCGAAGAACCCGACCCAGCATTGCAAGCCAGCCTCGACTTTGTTCTGGGACAGGATGCCTACGCCAGTAGCCAGATGGAGGCTGCGTACCAGTATTACGAGCAGAGCCGTGGTTTCTGGCAAACCGAGTTAGATAGGCTTCAGTCGCATGAACAGGGAACGCCTGTGGTAATCCAGGTCGAACTGCGGCTGTCCCGCGCAAAACTGCTGATTACCCCTTCCCTCTGTATCGAACGGTTGGGCTGTGTCCTGTTTTATCTGGGGCTATGGTGGCGCAGAAAGTCGGTTTTGAGCCGAGCCAGCTTTGATGCAGCCTGTGAACAGGCAAAAACCCACTACCAGCAGTGTATCGACGTTTTACGTCAGGGAAACCGACTGGACCTGTGTGCCAAGTTTATCAACGCCCTGGGAGAGGTATTGCAACGGCAATTGCTCCAGAAAGGACTGCCACCCTCAGCCTGTTTAGCGATCGCCAAACAGTTGGAAATGGTTGCCCGCTCGGCGGTCAAACTTCACAAAACCTATCCTGACTCAATCCGGCTGGCATATGGCTACGGGCTGCTGGCTGAAGTCGCCCTGGCGAAGCAAAATTTCTGCCAAGCCAGGGAACTGGCAGAAAAGGCACTGCAAACCAACGCTCTGCCCGCTGACCTGTCCCCAGAATCCCAGCGCCAATATGCTGAACGGGGTTGGGCACAACGCCACTATCGCAGTCTCTATCGGTTGTTGTTGGCTCAGGCACAGTCCCAGGTATCCTCTGTCCAGGAAGCGATTACAACCCTGGAAACAGCAAAGGAGGAGTGTAACCATGCCTATGACCCATCTCTCTACACCCGCATTCTAGAAATCTTGCGGGACCTTTACTTCAAGCAGAGGGAGTATCTGGCTGCCTTTAAGGCAAAGCAGGAGCAACGCTCGATTGAGCAGCAATACAGACTGCGGGCGTTTATCGGGGCTGGGCGGGTACAGCCAGAGCGGCAGGTGATGAACCCCGGTCTGGTGCCAGTGGAGTCTGCCGATGGAGCGCAAACAGGGCATCAGCTAGCTGAAAAACGGCTCGAACCGCAGGGGAAGGTTGCGGAAGAAATTGTGGCATCCGGTCGGGAGAGGGATATTGAGCACCTGATCCGGCGACTAAGTGAAAATCGCTATCCGCTCACAATTATTCATGGTCCGTCGGGGGTGGGTAAAAGTTCCATCCTCAGCGCGGGGCTGGTTCCGGCACTGCAAGACAATCCAAGTGGCGATCGCCGTGTGTTACCCATCCTCCATCGAGTCTATGGCAATGACTGGGTCAAAGACTTGAGCAAATGTATGGCAGAAGCCCTGATGCAGCAAGGGCTAAGGGATGAAGCGGCAACCTTGGATGGGGTGACGGAAATTCAACTGTTGATCGAACAACTGAAACAAAATACCGATCGCCTCAGTCTGTTGACCGTCCTGATCTTTGACCAGTTTGAAGAGTTTTTCTTTACCTATCCCAAACCCGGCGATCGCCAACCCTTTTACCAATTTCTGCGGGAATGCCTGCACCTCCCCTTTGTCAAAGTCGTACTGGCATTGCGGGAGGATTTTCTGTTCTACCTGTTAGAGCTGAGTTATCTCGATCTAGGCGAACTGACCGACGACATTCTTAGCCGCGAGAAACGTTATCCCCTCGGTAACTTTGCTCCAGCGGATGCCAGACTCGTGATTCAGCGGTTGGTGCAGCGCTCCCAATTTCATCTCGATGCAGACTTAATTGATCAGTTAGTCAAAGACCTATCTGCCGAGTTAGGCACCGTTCGCCCGATTGAACTTCAGATTGTTGGGGCACAACTGCAAGATAACAACATTACTACCCTGCAAGCCTATCAGTCCCTTGGGCTACTACCGAAAAGAAAGCTGGTTGAACAGTTTTTAGCACAGGTCGTGAAAGATTGCGGCAAAGCAAACGAACAGACCGCCAACTCAGTCTTGTTTCTACTAACGGATGAAAAAGATGCCCGCCCCCTCAAAACCCTGCACGAACTCAGTGCCAACCTGAAGGAGTTAAACCTGCCCACAGACGAGAAACAGCTCAGGTTGGTTTTAGATATTTTGGTTGGCTCTGGTCTGGTGGTAGATATTCCAGAGATTCCGGTGGAACGGTATCAACTGGCTCATGATTATCTAACTGGTCTGGTGCGGTTGAAATGTAAGCCGATAGTTGACCAGTTGATCGACACCCTCAAAAGCAATCGATTGCGTCAGGCATTCAGAAAAAGGAATCGCAAAGTTGTACTGGTGCTGGCAGCTTCGCTAGGAGTGCCTCTGGTTGGGTTTGCTTTTCTGTCGTTAATTACCACGATTCAAGCAGCGATCGCTGAAACGAAGGAATCTGTTATCAGTTCCTCTTCTCAGCTCCAAGCAAATAAACAACTGGAAGCCTTAACTAATAGTATTAAAACTGGAATTCAACTCAACAACCGGGGATTACTGCTGCCGTGGATTCCAGATCCGGTGAAAGCGATGGTGCTGGGAAATTTATTTGAAACAACCTACGGTGTGCGCGAACGAGATCGCCTGATTGAGCATCGCGCAAGTGTTAACAGCATTAGCTATAGCCCTAAAACTCAATTAATTGCCTCTGCAAGTGACGATAACACCGTGATCCTTTGGGATGTAAGTGGCAAACTGTTCAAGCGCCTGGAAGGACATACCAACCGGGTCAATGGTCTTGCCTTTAGTCCTGATGGTCTCCAGTTAGCAACAGCCGGAACCGACAACATAGCTAGATCGAAAGAAGTAGAGGTGATGTGCGGCAAAAACGAGAAGTTGAACTTAGCCAAAATCGACAATACAATAAGACTCTGGACTTTAGCCGACAACACGCAGAGGATACTAAAAGGTCACTGTTCCTGGGTAACCAGCGTAGCTTTTAGTTCGGACGGCACCATCCTGGCATCTGCCAGTAACGACGGGATTATCAAACTTTGGAACACCCAAACGGGGCAAGAGTTGCTCACATTCCGAGCACATGAAGAACAAATCAGATCCCTCAGCTTCAATCCAAAAGGGCAGCAACTTGCGAGTGCCAGTTGGGATGGTACGGTGAGGTTGTGGAGTCAGAACGGCACTGAGCTGACACGGTTGGGTAAAGAATGTGACTTAAAACTTCAACAGCCTAAGAAGGAAGAATGCGATCCAAAACTATCCAGTGTGAGCTTTAGCCCGGATGGTCAATTGATCGCTGCTGGAGATGAGAATCGACAAATTAGGCTCTGGGATATTAGAGGTAATTTACGTCAGACTTTTACAGGACATACTGATCAGGTGACGAGCATTGGTTTCAGTTTAGATGGCAAAACCATTGTCTCTGCCAGTGATGATGGCACCGTCAGACTTTGGGATCACGAAAATGGAACTGAAACCCAGGTATTGAAGATTCCAAAGGTTCGCGCTGTTACTTTTCTAGACAGCAACGAAACCATCGTTGCAGGGGGGGGGGATAGCCTGATTAGGTTCTGGAGATTGAATGGGGTTCCTCCCAAAATGCTTCAGGAAAAAACACCCATTTCAAGCTTTAGTTTCAGCCCCGATGGTACATGGATTGCTAGCACGAGCCGAAGATTTATTACGGGCGCATTAGGTAACCCCGAAGAAACCACTTATAAGGATGAGATCGACGGGCAAATTAAGCTATATCGCTTCGGTGGCGGAGAGGAAAGGGCGTTCAGCACAACGGGTAATTTTGAATACGCCCAATTTAGCCGTGATGGGCAAAGAATTGCAAGCCTTGAAATATTAGGTGAATCTCTGCAATCTCTTCCCTCCGCCCCAATTACTTCACGCATCCGCGTATGGGACTTAAATGGGAAAGAATTGTCGAGCTTGTCTTTGCAAGGGCACGTAGCTGGCATTAGCTTTAGCCCCGATGGTAGGACGATCGCGATCGGCAACAATCCCGGTATCTCAGGATATCGCAGCAAAATTCAACTATGGGATATTAGAAGTGGTGATTTTAAGCTGGTTGGGTTCCATGATGGCAAAATCACCAGTATTAGTTATAGCGATGAAGGTGTGATTGCATCGGGCGCTGAGGACTCAACCATTCAACTTTGGACACAATCGGGTCCATTGAAGCGCCTTGATGACCAAAAGGGGCACACTGGTCGGGTTAGTAGTGTTCGCTTTAGTCCTGACGGTAAAACCCTGGCTTCTGCCAGTGCTGATACTACAGTTAAACTTTGGTCTCTCGATGATGGTCAACCAATCATTAGCTTTACCGGGCATCCCGGTGCTGTAACAAGTGTGAACTTCAGTTCTGACGGAAAGCTAGTGATTGCTGGAGGAGAGGAAGGTACGATCAAAATTTGGCACGTTAGCAATGGTCAACTGTTAGCCACGCTAAAAGGAAATACCAATCAGATCAGCAGCATTAGTTTTAGTCCGAATGGAAAATCGATTGCAACTGCCAGTAATGACAAAGCTATTAGCTTATGGCAGTTTGAGCTAAATTATTTGCTCAAGCAGGGCTGTTCCTGGATCGAAAATCACTTGAAAACGAATCAGGACCCTAAAGACGATGCTCTGTGTGTACCTGTATTGCATTCTGTCCCATCTAATCACCCATCTGGAATGAAACGACAGGCTTAACATGCTGGAAAAGCATCACTATATCTACCTGCATGGGTTTGCTTCCAGCCCTAGATCTGCCAAAGCACGGGATCTGGGCGATCGCTTCTCTGCTTTAAACATCCCCCTCCTTACCCCCGATCTGAACCAGGACGACTTTACCGCCCTCACCCTGACGCGGCAAATTCAGCAGGTGGAGGCACTGCTGCCAGCTAGCGCCGCTCCAGTGACCATGATTGGCTCCAGTTTTGGTGGGTTAACCGCAGCCTGGTTGGGGCAAAAGCATCCCCAAATTCAACGCCTGGTTCTACTCGCTCCCGCTTTTGGATTTCTGGCTCACTGGCTGCCTAAATTGGGCGCAGCCCAGGTTCAGCAGTGGCAAACAACCGGATTCCTATCCGTCCACCACTATGGCGAGAATAGAATAATGCCGCTTAGCTACCAGTTTGTTGAAGATGCTGCCCGCTACCCGGAGAACGACCTGGAACGCCCAATTCCCACCCTGATCCTGCACGGTAAACAGGATGATGTCATTCCGGTTGAAGTCAGTATTCATTTTGCTAAAACCCGTCCCTGGGTCACGCTGCTCCAACTCCCCAGCGATCATGCTCTAACCGACATGACAGAGGCAATCTGGCAGTCGGTGCGAGATTACTGTCGAGTAGGGGAGGGGGGAGGAGGGGGGAGGAGTTGATGGGTGGATGGGTCCTGACCACCAAGCGTTCGGCTAACGCCCACAGTGAAGCCACTAACACCTAACTAACACCTATAACCTTTCTGGATTTGGAGTCAGCGTTGGTTGACTGGGAATGGTGTAAGCATCACCGCGCCCGGAACCGGCATTGGCGGGAAGGGGATACTTGATGCGATAGATCTGATCCATCCACTGATCAATGCGGCTGCGAGCGTCTTCGTAAAGTTCGCCGGTAGGAGAGACCATAAACGCTTCATCAATGGCGGCTTGGAGCGCGTCTTCATTTCCCCCATTGGCGAGACGCACTGCCCGGTCTAAATGGTAACGGTCTTCAATCGTTTCAGATTGTCGCTGCCAGGTCTGTAATTGTTTTTGGGCTTCCTCATAGGCAGGGGTGCCGTAGTAAATCTGTTGTGCCTCTGCGATCGCCGCTTTCAGTCCTTTCAAATTTCCTGAGCGGGCTAAGTTTTTTGCTCGATTGAGGCGGGCAACTGCCTCTGCCTCAAACCCCTGTTCCCACTTGGTAAAGGTTTGAACGGCTCTAGAAGCACGAACTTTTGCGTCAGCCGCTTTCTCTGCTTTTTGCTGTTCTTTGCCTGCCTGCACTTCATCCAACAATTCCTGGTAGCGGTTCGTCTCCCAGTAGCGATTTCCCAGTTTGACTAGCTCCCTGGCAGCATTCAAGGCTGGTGTCCATTCTTGACGAACAATCGAGGCTTTGGTTTCCTGGACAACCTCTTCTGCCCTTTCCCAAGTTTTTTTCCATTGATCGATGCGATCGCTAGCCGCAGGATACACCGAACTACTCATGGGAATGGTACGGGCAGTGGCGATCGCCCGATCTAGATCACCTTCCTGGTATGCCGTTTCAGCCAAATTCAAAAGCTCCTGCGACCACTGCTCAATGCGGCGATCTCCGGTTGCCCGCAGCGGAGCATCGGCTGGAATTGAACTGACCAGCTTAATCCCATCCCGTAGCCCTTCTACCGTCTGGTTTCTGGCAAGCTCATCAGCACAGTAAATCCGTGCCGACAGGGCATCATCTGAGGATAAACTAGCTCGGCAGTCTGGAGAGTCTGCTACCTGTAGCAAATGTTGCACTGCCATCATCCCCGCGGTGGCTGGTATCACAACAGCCACTACGATCGCTACTCCTAACACGGTCAAGCGTTGCCAGGGAGCAAGCCCCATTCCTTTGAGGAAAAAATTGAACGGGGTTGTTTCTGAAAACCGTGAAACCTCAGGTGGTTTGGGAGTCGGATTGATGGGAGGAATATCCATCTTTAACAGGCAAAACTCTAGCGCAGTTCTCAAATTGGATGGGTCAGATGCAGCAAGGAATCCAGGAGACAGAAGCAGGAAGACAGAATCCAGAAGGGAAAACCTCTGTTCTCAGTCTATTTAGAGACTAAATCCCTATTGACAAGATCTCGGCTTATTGGAAAATTGCTACAGCAACTTTAACAGAATTCTAAATCAATCGGTTTAACGGTTCCGTTGAAGCGTTGGCTTCGCTGCCTGCTGCTTGACTCAGCCGAACGGTTGCCTGTCCTTATTATCTGCACAACGGGCAACCACAACAACCTTTGCCCAGCTTTGCCAAATGCGATCGCGATCGCCTAATCCCAAAACTTGCGCCTGTGACGTTCACAACTTTGTCAGCCATTGAACCCATATTTTTGCACTGCTCAATCCTATCGCCAGCAAGCTATCTCAAGCCAGATAACATTGGTTTAAGGTTTTCTTTACTGCTATTTTCTTCTTCTGCTTGTATTGTTTTCGATAGTTCAATCTACATCAGAGAAAATTCTGCTTGCAGATAGAGTCAAATCTATGCCTGGACGGGCGACACTTAGCTAGAGCAAACAATTGGAGATAAATTATGAGTTGGCTAAAAAGGCTGTTTGGACAGGAGAAGCCGCAAGATGCACAGGTAAACCCCACACCTGCTGCCCCTGCTGCTGCTGGGCAAGAATCCACTCCGCCTGAGCGCGTCGGACTAAATGGAGAATACGACCAGAGTGGACTGGCAAAACGGGTAGCTCTTGCCTTTGATCAAGATCCTGACCTGGATGATGTGGACACCCTCTGGGTTGCCCAACTTGGAACTACAGTTGTGCTGAAAGGGAAAGTTCCCAATCAGCAAATGTTAAGCAAAATGGTATCCGTCGCCAGAGGTGTCAATGGCGCAACAGAAGTGACCACCGATCAGGTAACGGTTGGTTAATCAAAGTACCCATCGTGTAGACCTCCGGCTTCTTGAGGGAAACCGGAGGTTTTTGTGTTTTCTTGCTTTTTGTTTTTCACCCTAACTAACCCCCAACCCCTGCCCCCTTGACCCAAAACATCTGCCCGTCTCAGACGTTTCGGGCAGCAACTCATAGTCTCGAACCAAGCACCGATAGTGCATCAACTCCCCAAAGGTTCGCTCCACCACTCAACGTTTTTTGAGCAAGCCGAAGCATGTCGCCGCTTCCGGGTATAACACCACCAGCACAATCCAGCGGCTGTCCAGCACCCACTATATAAACGGCTTCTCCAAAATCCACGTCCACCCACAGGGGTAGCTGAGACACACCCTTACGTCAGTGGTGAACTATTTGGAGCACCTGCTTACCGCCTTCCCGTTCCCCCACGCTAGCTGGGGTGACCAAAACTCAGAGGACTAAGCCCAAGGTATCGACCACTGCAAACCGCTTCCGCCCGTTAATTGGTTTGTCGGCATCGTCGCCCCCGGACTGATGCACTATCGCCGCTGTTTTCACGGGCTTTTCAAACATCCTTTAACCATCAATGGATAAAATCTCGTTCAATCTGTCAGCAATCCGCCCAAAAAAAGTTTCACTTTTATAAAACTGTGCTTATATTGTCCTGGGCTCCCACTAAAAATGGTCGTCTAGAACGCAGTGAAAAAAAATAAAGTTCATAAGGTGGGCGTAAAGGTTCTACCCCAGTTTGTGAGCTTTGATCTCTTTCAAGGATGTTTTTCTCAGACATTCTATTTGTGTTTTGTCTGTTTGATCCCCAAAAAGGCTTTAGAGGGCTTTCCTTCTTTAGCTATGCTTTTCGCTGTTTTTTTTCTTCATCTTGAAATTCAAGACTGTTTTTCCTTTTTACTTCAAACCGATCAAGATTTGACCTGGAAATTGTAGTTAATCCTGGCAAAAAGCTCGATCATACGAAACTATTTTGGGAAAAAGCAATTATAGACAAGGCAGAAATCAAAGTGAAGGGAGATACAGAGGATGGTCGTAAAGGATGAAGTGGAAAAGGCGGTACTGCTATTGCAAGAAGTTGTGTCTAGAAAGCTACCTCTAGTTAAGCTTTTTTCATAATCTCGCCTTTGTCTAGTTGGGAAAAGTAGGTATTCTTGGTATTTTCACGGATAAAATATACAACTACTTTTCAGTCTCAGTCCGGCTTACAGCGAAATGAAACTAATCCTTTGGGTTCCCGCAAGATCAAAGACTTGTTTTAAAGCAGCCTGCTTCGTTAGCCAACCCAGAGTTCGATAAATGAAGAAAATATTTTTTCACTTTTAGCGATCGCGGCTACAATGGAAAACCTGTGACCCAACAAAAATCTTGGGGCTTATAATAATTATTTTCTAAATGTTTTCAAACTTTAGATCCCATGTTAGTGTTTAAATTGATTTTTCCATTCCTATGGACATATTCGGCTCATTTTGAAGTGTGGGGTATGCTGTAAGTGGGATGAAGCTATCAGTTTTTAAGGTAATTTTGTCTTGCTGTTTTCGGCAACTCTTAATTGTGCAATTTCTATTGAGCCGGTCTTAGGGTGAAGAATTATTGAACTAACCCACACTGAATCTGCAACGCTTTTAATGGAGCTGGGTTTCTGTCAGGCTAACCCCTGATTGTGATCCTTTCCGGGGGTAGAGCAGATGAAGAATAAACAAGTGAGGAAACTATGGAATCACTAGCCTTTATTCACACGGCTGTTGGCTACGAAGACACTAATCCGGATTCGGAATTAAAAGTGTTTGAAAACGTAGACCTGAATGTTTCTGGTTCTGCGCTCATGGGTCTAGCAGGAGCAGCCGTCGCTGTCTCTGTTCTTGGCGGTACAACCGGCAAAGCAGAAGCAGCGGCAGCACCTGTTAGCGTCGGGGGTGCAGGAGCAGAAGTTCAAGCAATTCAAGAAGCTCTCGGTATTGAAGCCGATGGCAGTTATGGTGCTAAGACCCAGGCGGCTGTTACCGACTTTCAGATCCGTAACGGACTGAAAGGCATTGACGGAGTCGTGGGTCAGGAAACTGCAAAAGCGCTGGGTCTGGATGAACAATACCGCCCGGTTGGGTTTGTGGAAACTTGCAGCGGCTGTGGACTAAACATTCGGAGCGGTCCCGGTCTGGGCTACTACATCGTTGGTGGCGCACCCGATGGAGCCTTCCTGTATCAGGACTATGAAACCGTTGTTTACAATTACGGTTACGCATGGACTCCTTTACATACCGGCGGCTGGGTTGCCTCTGACTACACGACGGAGGGCTACTACCCCGTTAGCTATGGTGGTTGCGGTTATGACTACAGTTGTGGTTATGACTACGAGCCTGTCAGCTACGGTGGTTGTGACGGTGGCTATGACCATGGCTATGACTACGGTTGTGGCGGTGGCTACGAGCCTGTTAGCTATGGTGGTTGTGACGGTGGCTACGATTATGGCTATGACTACGGTTGTGGCGGTGGCTACGAGCCTGTTAGCTATGGTGGTTGCGGCGGTTACTACCCTGTGTCCTACGGTGGATGTGGTGGCTATGGCGGTGGCTGCAATGGCGGGGGTGGTTACTACCATTAACCCAGTCAATTGAGATTTGTATCAAAAACCAAAGAGTTTTGGTACGGAATTTAGTACAGGTGGGATAAGCAGTGTTATACTCCGCTTATCCCACTTTATTGTTTTTATTCAGGATGGAGCGAGGGAGGTCATTATGGAATCATTTGCCTACATTCATACGGCTGTTCGATACGAAGATCCCAAGCCCGAACCTGAGTTGAAATTTTTTGAGAATGGGGATCTTCACCTGTCTAATTCTGCTCTCGTTGGGCTAGCGGGTGCAGCGGTTGCGGCATCGGTTCTGGGAGGGATGCCTGAGAAGGCGATGGCAGCAACACCCGTTGGCGTGGGTAGCTCTGGTGAGTCCGTTGAGGCGATCCAAGCGGCTCTTGGCATTGAGGCGGATGGGCAGTTTGGCCCTAAAACCGAATCGGCAATCACTGATTTCCAGATTCGTCAGGGGCTGGAGAAGATTGATGGTGTTGTGGGTCAGGAGACTGCGAAATCACTCGGATTGGACGAAGAGTACCGTCCCGTTGGGTTTGTAGAGACCAATACTGGGATTGGGTTAAATATCCGTAGTGGTCCGGGGGTCAGTCACTACATTATTGGCGGTGCGCCTGATGGGGCTTTCCTGTATCAGGATTATGAAACTGTGATTTATAACGGCTACGATGGCTATGCCTGGACTCCGTTAGAAACAGGAGGATGGGTTGCCTCCGATTATACGGTTGAGCCTTATCGTCCAGTCTCCTATGACTCGTGTGGTCGATGTGGTGGTTCTTCCTACGACAGTGGTTACGGTAGGGGAGACTATTATCCAGTTTCCTATGGAGATGATGGTGGTGTCGTCACCACGCGCTACAGGGTGGGGTTGAATGTCCGCACTGGTCCAGGACTAGGCTTTGTCAGGGTGGGAGGGGCGAATGAAGGGTCTTTTGTTCCCACCGCTGGTGGTGTTGTTTACCGGGATGGGTACGCTTGGCAGCAAGCCGAGGGTGGTGGTTGGGTTGCAACGGACTATCTCTATTAGTCCAGCTTCTACTATTTGAGGCGTTGTACCACTTCTCTTTGAAGCTGCACAGGAGAAAGCCTGGTAGACAAGGGGCTTAAGCCCCTTGTGAAGTGCAAACTCATATTGAACTGGTATTAAGGAGTCAGAAGTTAGGAGCCGAAAGGTTTCCAAAAGTCTTTTGGCTCCTTTAGTTTTTTCTGGTTAGGGCTTCGCGGATTTATAAATTTTTCCGCAGCACCTTATTTTTCTGCAAAGCTCCTTAAACTTCTTCAGGGCGGCAGAGGCTTGGCAGTTTTATCATGTCTGCAAGGGCGATGAGGACTCTGACGCATGGGAGAAACGGAAACGCCGCCGATATCTTCTTTCCTGGTCTGCGGGTTGGGTAGTTTGGGGCAATATTGCGTATTGTTACTGCGGGAGTTTGGGGTGAAGGTGATTGGAATTGATGCGATCGCTCCGCCCCACTGGGAAGTTCCTAATCTCCCTAATTTGCTTGATCAGTTGTTAATTGGGGATTGTCGCCAATCATCTGTTTTAGAACAGGCAAGGATTTGTGAGTGTCGGGCAGTATTACTAGTCACTAGCGATGAACGGGTAAATATTGCTGCCGCGTTTGCGGCGCGATCGCTCAATCCCGGCATTCGCCTGGTTATTCGGTCAGCCCAGGAAAACTTAAATCATCTTTTGAGTCAACAATTAGGCAACTTTGCTGCCTATGAAGCAACCCAACTACCCGCCAACGCCTACGCTCTAGCGGCATTGGGAGACTCTACCCAGGGTTTTTTCAAGCTAGAGGATTGCCTACTGCGAGTGGTTAAAGTTCAGATCTACAATCGTCATCACTGGTGTGATACACGCCAGCTTCATGAGCTTAATACGACTTCTCGGCGAGTATTAAGTCACAGCCAATCCAATCTATCTGCAACTAATGATTTCTACCAGTGGGAGCCTGATGCCAGGGTGCGGGCGGGAGATACCGTCACCTACATTGAAATTGCTGAAAAATTAGTTAGCTTCTCTGTCCAGCCTATGCCAGCAGGAAAAATAGCTTGGCAGCGGTTGACTCGCGGTTTGGTCTGGAAAGATTTGAAGCAACGACTCACTTTGTTTTGGCATGAGCGCAATCAGACTCAGCGCGTGGCGATCCTCTCCTGTACTTTCATGTTTAGTTTGTTTCTGGTAGGAGCACTACTATTCAAACTTCAGTATTTCGATATCACCCTGTTTGAAGCCGTCAACGTCTCTCTCATTCTGATCTTGGGAGGATTTGATGAGATATTTGGAGGGAAACAAATGCCCTTTGAGATTTCCTGGTGGCTTTATCTGTTCAGTGTGGGCATGACTGTCGCAGGTACCATTTTTATTGGTATCCTTTACGCCATTTTGACGGAGCGCTTGCTAGCAGCCAGGTTTCAGTTTCTTAAGCGCCGCCCGCCCGTTCCCCGGGAAAGACATATTGTGTTGATCGGGCTGGGCAGAGTGGGGCAACGAGTGGCAGATTTATTGCTAGATCTGAAACATCCTCTAGTGGGAGTCACTGCTACAGCGCTGGAGTCGGAGGTGCCATCCCAAATTCCCCTGGTAACTGGGGCGATGAAGGATTCCTTAACAAAGGTCAATCTGGCAAAGGCAAAAAGTGTGGTGGTTCTAACCGATGACGAGGTCACTAACCTGGAAATTGGGTTGATGGCACGGGCGGTCAATCCTTCCTGCAATCTGGTTTTGCGAACGGTTGATCAGGGCTTTGCTGACAGCGTCGCTCGGTTGCTGCCCGATGCCAGGGTGCTGGGTGCCTATTCGCTGGCGGCAGAGGCGTTTGTCGGATCTGCCTTTGGCGAAAATATTTTGAACTTGTTTCGCCTGGGCGATCGCACAACGATGGTGACTGAGTACACCATTGAGGCGGATGACACCCTGAATGGGCGGCTACTGGCTGAAATCGCTTATGGTTATGGGATGGTTCCCATCCTGCACCAAAAAAGTAGTCAGGAATCTGCTCGATTCATGCCGCTGGACGATATCCGACTGCATGTGGGCGATCGCCTGGTTGTGCTGGCAACGATTGAGGGACTACGGCGGGTAGAGCAGGGGAGATTGTTGGAGCGTCGCTGGCGGTTACAAGTTGAGAAGGCATTATCACAGGAAGCAGAATTTGAAGGGGCGGGTGCGATCGCGCGCATTTCTGGATGTGATATTAGCCTTGCCCGAAATTTAATGAAGCAACTTCCAGCAACGCTCCAAATTCCCCTCTACAAACATCAAGCCCTCAGGCTAATGCGTGACCTGGGTAAGGTGCAGGTTACAGCCCACTTAATACCCATCCTGTAGTTCAGTCGCCCCCTGTCTTAACAGATTTTGAGGTACCTGTTTTGGCACAGTCCAGTAGTAAATCGTTCTGCCACTGACCCTGACGACTTTCTCAGGCTTCCAGTCACCCATGCTAAAGGCGTGAGACACAATTCGCGTACCCGGTTTCAATTCTTGTAATAACTTGGGGCGCAGTTGCAGATTGATTCGAGGTAACAGGTAAAGAGTGACAACCGTGGCTTTACTCAGGTCTGTTTTGAATAGATCTTGCTGCCGAAATTCGACCATATTGCCGACACCAGCATCCCGGGCGTTTGCAGTCGCCTCCTGAACCAGCCTGGGATTGATATCGATGCCTACGCCACGAGCACCGTAGGTTTTGGCAGCCGTAATCACAATTCGTCCGTCGCCGCTGCCCAAATCGTAGACCAGATCATCCTTGCCCACATTTGCAATTTTTAGCATTTCGTCAACCACTGCCTGGGGCGTGGGGACATAGGGGACATCAGCCGGTCTTTCCTGGGGCTTCGGCTTCGTTGTTGGACTGGGCTGAACTGTAGGCGATGACGTATCGGCTGGTTGTTGTGCTTCTGCCCGTAGGTTCCATAGTTGCGGAAAATGGGTAATTCCCACACTGGCAACACTCGCACCCGCGACCAGGAATAGCAGCAATCGTCGAAATGGCATGACTCAATCTCCTCTTTTTCCAACCGAAAATTTAATCACTCAGTTTTGATTTGATCTGGTTCAGACAGATGTTTACGGTCGCTTCCGTTTGCGTTCCCACCATAAAAAGGGAAGCCCCAACCCAAGCATCAAGATGCCTCCGATCGCCCCCAGCCCTGTGTAAGCCACGCTGGAATAGAGCAAATAGCCACAAACCGCACAAAAGAGAAGTGGCGTAATCGGGTAAAAGGGCACCTGGAAAGGGCGAGGTTGATTGGGTTCTCGATAACGCAGAACGATCAGCGAGATGCCACTGAGTAGAAAAAAGAACCAAAAGACCGGAGCAGTATACTCCACCATCGTTTCAAACCCTTTGCGGGTCAGGGTTCCCAGAACGACCAGCACCAGCGAGATTGCTGCCTGCAATAGAAAGGCCTGGGTCGGTGTACTGGAGCGCCGTTGCCACTGTCCCAAAAAGCTAAACAAAGGAAAATCCTGCCCCATCGCAAAGCTGGTACGAGCGCCGGTAAAAATGGTGGCGTTTACCGCTCCTAACGTAGAAACCGCAATTAAAAAGCTGATCAGTCTTGCGCCCGTGTCACCAAACGGACGACGTAACAAATCTGCTGCCACGGCTTCTGACTGCGCCATTCCTTCCAAACCCAACCCTTGCAGGAATGCCAGGTTAATGAACAGGTAAATCGCAGTGATAATGCCAATGCTCCAGAATAGCGATCGGACAATATTGCGCCCGCCCTCGCGAATCTCCGCCGAAATGTAAGCTGCCTCATTCCATCCGCCGTAGGACAGCAACACAAATAGCAGGGCTAACCCCCAGGTTGTGGAGCGTGGAGTCGGAGCAACTGGCGCAGCCATTGGAGCAACGAATAGCAGTCCCACCCCTGTTACCAGTAACAATCCCAAAACTTTGGCAAGGCTAAGCCAGTTCTGGGTCAATTTACCCTGTCGTATCCCAAGCATATTCAGCCCAGTCAGCAGCGCGATCGCCAACGCAGCATAGGTAGAGGCGGAGAATGCTCCTAACCGAAATAGTTGGGAAGCATAGTCACCAAACACGAATGCCAGTAAAACAATCGATCCCGTTTGAATCACCGTCATCCGTGCCCAGGCAAACAGAAATGCAGTGCTACTGCCAAAAGCCCGCTTCAGATAGTAGTAATTTCCTCCCACATGGGGATAGGTTGTTGCCAATTCGGCATAGCAAAGTGCTCCAATGAAAGAAACCACTCCTCCAATTAGCCAGGTCAACATCACAACCGTACCGCTGGCAGTATTGGCAGCCACCAGAGAAGGAGTTTGGAAAATACCTGCCCCGATGACGATGCCAACGATGATAGCGATCGCATCAACGAGTGTCAAAGCTGGTTGGGGAGCAGCTTGTTCAGTCGCTGGAATCGCTTCCGGTAGGGTCCAGTTATCAGGTTGGCTCAAATTAAACGCTCCCAGTTTCCTACAGGTTGACTCGCGTTTTAAGTTATACCAATTCTCTCTGAAGCTGCACAGAAGAAAGCCGGGTAGACAAGGGGCTTAAGCCCCTTGTTAAGTGCAACCTCACATTGAACTGGTATATAGGTGGGTGGAATCCAAATTACTGGAGGCTGGCAAAAATAACTAGCCAGTTGCGAGGGAGAGAGTGGACGAGTCGATGATCCCTTGATCTATCTATCCACCCTCTTACTCATACAACTATTTACACACCTAGCATAAACTTGAGCTACGAAGTACTCAGCGAATTTCCCAGTACTCCCTACCTAGACGATGCCTTTTCAAACAACTTCTTTAAGGAGTCGGAGATACAGTCGGGGAAACGGTCGGGGATGCTGTGGGAGCCATTGTTGGAGATGCATCAGGAGCAGCGGTGCCGGGTGCGGGGGTTGTCTCTGTTGCAGGTGTGCAGGCACCAAGCATAATAGCTAACCCAAGGATTGACGCTAGAGACACAAACGTTCTGTTCATAATTCCTCACCTGAATTGATTATGGGAAAGTACGTGAAAAAGCTCAGCGATCGCCTCTATCAGACGAACGAACAAACCCCACAAATCATAGGTGTTTAGCGATACAGTTTCATACTCCTTTAGGCAGAGAAAGTTTGAGCTGCTGATTCTGGGCATGAATTTAGAGTCGGATAAATTGGAACGAAGTTTTAATGCATCCTGCTACTCAGCCCGACCCACCTCAATGCCAAAGTTTGTTTAATGGAAATCATTAACACGATGGGCGACTTTGCTGAAATGCCTGCAAGAACTGCCTATCCTTCGGGAAGCAAGCTACCCCCTAGTCTTCTCCCGTCGGGAGAGAGGACAGGAAATGTCTGAAAGCCTTTCTCCTGGGGAAAAAGGGGAGAATGAGGGCAAATTAGTTGCACATCCCGTTATTGATAGGATGGTAGGCGGCTTTGAACACTTGCACAGGATTCAGGAACGCTATGGGTTGTACCGTTATTCGTCATGCCATTGTTTTCACAGTTGATCCCAATAACACCGTTTATCCGGATGGAACGGTTGTCCTTCAAGATGACCGGATTGTTGCGATCGACTCAAGTGACATGGTGCCTATGCCAACGGATGCAACCCAGGTAATCGACTGTCAGCGCAGGATGGCAGTCATCCCTGGCTTAATTGATGTCCATTCCCACTCCAGTTTGCTACGCGGTGTCACAGAAAACAGGCAACTTTTAGACTGGTTGCCCCGTTATCAGTTGGAGCATCGGGCACTGAATGAAGAAGATGCTTATTACGCTGCTCTCCTCTGCTATTTAGAGGCACTCAAGGGAGGGACGACCTGTGTCATGGATATGTACCGCTACATGCACCGCTGTGCGGATGCAGCCAGTATTTTAGGAATTCGGGTCAATCTCGTGCCCTACGTGGCGGATATGCCAGGAAAGGACTTTTTTGAAACTACAGAAAGCAATCGTCGGTTAATTGAAACCCACCACCGAACTCAAAATGGGCGCATCCAGGTATGGATGGGGCTGGAACATCTTTTCTACTGCTCCAGGGATGCCTTTGCGAAAGCCAAAGCCTATGCTGACGAATATGGGGTTCGCATTCATACCCATAGCAGTGAGCAGCGGGAAGAAGTAGACGCGGTGGTTCAGCATTTCGGCAAACGACCGATCGCCCTGTTTCAAGACTACGGAATTTTAGGGCAGAAGACGGCGATCGCCCATTGCGTCTGGCTCAACGAAGACGAGATCAAAATTCTGGCAGACACTGGCACCTCCGTTGCCCACTGCCCTACCAGCAATGCCAAACTGGCAGGAGGCATTGCCCCCATCCTGGAGATGAAGCAGGCAGGGATCACCGTGGGACTGGGAACCGATGGCAACATTTCCAACAACAACCTGGATATGTTTGAAGCGATGAAATTTGCCTCCCTGTTGCAAAAAGTACATCGTTATGATGCGGCTGCCCTGCCTGCCCCAGAGACATTACGAATGGCAACGATTGAGGGCGCAAAGCTACTGGGTTTAGACCAGGATATTGGTTCGCTCGAACCGGGCAAAAAAGCAGATCTGCTGTTAGTCGATCTGTGGCAACCTAACCTGATGCCCCTGGTTTGGGACGACAACGATACCAACATTTTGTGGAACCTGGTTTATGCTGCCCGTGGTTCTAACGTACACACAGTCTTTGTAGATGGTGAGATGGTGGTTCAGGCAGGACGTAGTACGCGAGTGAATGAAGCTGAGGTTCTGGAAGCCATTCAAGCACAAACGCTGGAGCATCTGAAGCGCAGGGAACAGTATAAGTCAACCCTGATGCCGATTGTCACCTGACTGTTCACCTGCTGCTGAGTTTCGGAAATTCGCGTTCCCGTACCCGAATGTCCTACTATCTACAACAAAGCGCAGGCAATTCCCCTTAAAAAGTAGGGGTGCCTGCGCTTAAATTCAGTCTAAATTCAGTCAATGAAAGTAGATCAATCGATGAAACATTTATCTACTCATCGCGAATGACTGGCTTACAGCAATTGTCATTTGTGTGTGGCTCATCAATCTTCCGTTTTGCCTAAATGCACAGGCATTCGCTGTGTGGCAATCGTTTGAAAATCGCTGTAAAGCTAGTTGTGATGCACTCACTAATAAACGTAACTGCTGCCACAGCTGCCGTAGTAGTAATAAGCGGTGGGTCTATAGCAGCCACGGTAACAGCCGCCACGATAGCTAGTGGGGTAGTAGCCACCGTAGCCACCACCGTAGTAGCCATTGTCATAGCCGCCATCGTAGTAGCCATTGTCATAGCCACCACCATAGTAGCCATTATCATAGCCACCGCCATAGCTAACGGGGTAGTAGCCCTCCGTTGTGTAGTCAGAGGCAACCCAGCCGCCGGTATGTAAAGGAGTCCATGCATAACCGTGGTTGTAAACAACGGTTTCATGGTCCTGGTACAGGAAGGCTCCATCGGGTGCGCCACCAACGATGTAATAGCCCAGACCGGGACCGCTCCGAATGTTTAGTCCACAGCCGCTGCAAGTTTCCACAAACCCAACCGGGCGGTATTGTTCATCCAGACCCAGCGCTTTTGCAGTTTCCTGACCTACGATGCCATCGACTCCCTTCAGACCCTGGCGAATTTGGAAATCGGTGACTGCTGTTTCTGTCTTTTCATCGAATTTACCATCAGACTGGATACCAAGGGCTGCCTGAACTGCCTGAACTTCAGCACCCGTACTGCCACGACCTACAATTGCAGGAGCCGCATTCGCTTTGGCAGGGGCACCGCTTAGCACGGTTACTGCAACGGCTGCACCTGCCAAGCCCATGACGGCAGAGGAAGGCACCGTCATGTTCAAATGGTTAAATATTTTAACCTCAGGATCAGGGTTAGGGTCTTCGTAGCTGATGGCAGTGTGAATAAACGCTAATGTCTCCATAATTCCCTCATGATTTTCTCAATTCCAAAATTTGCGGCAGACTCCCACAAAAATGGAGCCGTTTGAGCCGCAAAAACCGTTAGCTTTTCAAAGCCTTCTCACAGGTGAATGAAGTTCTGACCCGCAATCTAACCCGGCAAAAGTACAGAATTTAGCAATGATGATGATATTAGGAAATGTCACTCCAAGCCGCGACTATTTGCAACAAATCTAAGGCTACCTGCATTGCCATACAAGCTCCTCAAACCCTGCCGAGTCAAGATGTGCAAGGACGTTATTGTTCTCACAAACTATCATATTGAGAGAATTTTGAGAACCCCAAAAATTAATTTAGCGATCGCTCGTATAGATAAATTTGGGGTGTTGATTCGGTAGGGTTTCAGATTAGAAATCTAAACAATATGGGTGTAAATGCACAGCAATGATAAGTTTTTTGCGATCCCACAGGAGGTGCCATCAATCTGAGTTAATCCATAATTCGAGTAACATTGGCGACTGCGCAGAAAACGTTCTCGCAGGGTACGTGCCGATACAGACAAAACCTGCCTCTAGCGTTTTTGAATCCAGTGAGGTACATGGATAGCCGTAGAACCCTTGAGTCAAACAGATGAGATGTACCTCACCCAGAAAGGAACCGCTACCTACTCTGGGGCAACAGTCTGTGCCGCTTGTGCTGCGCAAAGAACAGCACGGCGAACCTGCTCTAGTTCACCTGAATGGGTGAACCAGATAGATGAATTCATTTGAGTGCCTTTCGTATAAAGTTCATAAGAAATAGCGATTGCCAGGGGAGTTACAGCGATTTTCTGAGGCGATCCTTAATTTCCCCTTTAATCTGGGAACTTTTTGGGGATCGGTAGCGTTCTAATGTTGTTGAGGCTCTTGCTCAAGGCTAGAAGGCAGGGGGTAAGGAACAGGCGATCGCCCCAGGAACCGTGGTTGTTCTATTCGGTACTCTTTCATTTAAAATGCGTACTAAATCGATAGGAAATCTTAAAGATAAAAGTTTTTTGCCAAGCCAGTGTAGAAACCAGTATCCTGCATAAGGTTATTTATTTAAAACCAAGCCCTCTGGACTGTCTAAAAGCGAACTGGTTATGCGATCTTCTTTTCGTTTACTTCTCGTTGGTGTGGGAGCGTGGGTTGCCTTTGGCAATATGGCAACGGGTACTGCCAAACCCGTATCTGACCAGTCCCAGACTCCAGACCAGATGAACCAAGCGAATGCGCTTCAGCAATATTCATCGCCTCAGCGTTGGCTTCAATCCGTCCCCAATGCTGGGAACAAACTGCGCCAGATTGTGTCGTTCACCGTGCCCGGTCTGGCTTTTGCCGATCACTTATCTGATTTAGGTTCTGCCCATCAAGCTATCCAGGCAGCCTCATCTACGGAAGGTGAACCACAACCCACTAGGCAGCTAGATTCGTCTGAAAAGCCAGATCAATCTGAAAAACCAGATCAACCTGAAAAACTAAATCAGGTCAAAGATACCTTAGTCACTCCTCCACCCAACGCAACATCACAAAGTTCTGCTCAGGTGGCAGCGACTCTAAACCAGCGCCAGCTAAGTACTACGGGTTCTGCTGTGGGTTCTGCCCCTGCCATCAAAACAGCCCAAACCAATGTTTCTCCCCTACTACAACCTGCCCAACCCACAGCACCATCCTCATTACCTTCAATCTATGACCCGGTTGTAGAACCAGTGGTCAAACCCATTGGTCCAGCAAAACCTGGAGCCGCACCAGAGTATTTGAATCCTGACCCAAACCCTCTTTCATTTCCTACCCAGGCTGACGAGGTCCGGTTGAGGGGAATTCAACCGATTACGCTACAACAAGCTCTCGATTTAGCAGAGCGCAACAGTCCAACCTATCAGACAGCAAGGCTTCAGCTTGAACGTAGTCGCTACACATTGCGGGAAGCCGAGGCAGATCTTTATCCGACACTAAATCTTCAGGCCGGGGTTTCTCGCTCTGATTCTCCCAATGCCAGGTTATCCAGGCGAGAAGCGGAGGAGGCTCAACCGGGTTTAGATTTACAGGGATCGGCTAACCGGGGTTTTACGGGTTCTGCCAACCTGAGCTACGACATTTTTACCTCCGGCAGGCGAACCGCGCAAATTCGGGCGGCTGGGCAGCAGTTGCGTACTAGCCAACTAGAGGCTGAGGTTGTGCGGGAGCAACTGCGACTGGATGTGACGAATGCCTACTACGATTTGCAGCAGGCAGATTCTTCAGTTGGCATCGGCAGAGCGGCAGTTCGGAACGCCCAGATTAGCTTGCGGGATGCCCAGGCACTTGAACGGGCAGGAATTGGGACGCGATTTGATGTACTACAAGCCCAGGTGCAACTGGCAAATTCGCAGCAGCAGCTCAGAAATGCCCAGTCTCAGCAACAGATCAACCGGCGGCAGTTGGCTCAACTGCTGAATATTTCGCCTGCGATTGACCTGGCCGCCGCAGACCCAGTTGACGCAGCCGGAGAATGGAATGTATCCCTGGAAAATACAATTATTGCTGCGTTCAAGAATCGGGCAGAGTTAGAGCAGCAGCTTGCCCAGCGCGAGTTGGCGGAACAGCAAAAAAGGATTGCCCTATCTGCGTTAGGACCGACGCTGAGTGTTTCGGCTCAATATCAGCTTGCAGACCAGTTTACAGATACGCTGGGGGTTGCAGGTGGTTATGCAGTGCAGGCTGGACTGAGCTGGCTACTGTTCGATGGTGGGGCGGTTCGAGCCAGGGCAGCTCAGCAGGAAGCTAATATTGCGATCGCCGAAACCAACTTTGCCAATGTGCGTAATCAAGTTCGCTTCCAGGTTGAGCAAGCCTATTCCAGCTTGCTGGCAAACCGGGAAAATATTACGACAGCCAGATTAGCGGTCGCGCAGGCAACGGAAGCTTTAAGGTTGGCACGCCTCCGGTTTCAGGCGGGGGTTGGGACTCAGACTGACGTGATTAACTCGGTCACGGACCTGACCAACTCTCAAGGAAGTCTGATCAACGCTATCCTGGGATACAACCGATCGCTGGCAACCCTTCAGCGGTCAGTGACCAATCTGCCCATCCCAACTGGGGCACGCACGCCTGCCCCAGTTCCCGCTCCCGCTTCTCCTGCTCTTAACCAGGGCATTACTAACCCAGGTCAACCCGGTGGGGTATTTGCTCCTGGCATTGTTCCCGCTCCCGGTACAACTCCCCTACCCGGTGGGACTCCGGTTCCCTGATCTGCGTTGATTCTGCCTTTTTATCCAGTTAACCCGCTTGGACAACCCGAACACGAGGTTCGACAATGACTGACACCAGACCAGATTCTTTCCCAAGCCTGCTTCAACAATCGCTCCTGTGGCGAGGGGTTAGCCTTTTTACTATCCTGGTGGCAATTTTTAGCGCGGGTATGGCGCGATCGCAGGAAACGTCTGAACCAGTCCTGGAAATGCCTGGAGAGTCTACTCCGGCATGGGTAGAGCCGTTGCCTGAAGTTGCCCCTTCTCTGTCAGAGAATTTTCCCGCGGCTGCCCCCCTGGATTCCGTTCCTGATCTCTCTCCGGCTCCTCTAGATGCGGGCGAGAATTACATCGACTCCACCACCTATAACATTGGAGCAACCCAGCGTAGTAGTGAACAGCCACGGGTGGTCAGGATCCCAGAGGCTCCTACCAGGGCAGAAGTCGGACCGTTGCCAGTCAATAGTTATGGTTTAGCCTTTGGCACCACTCCCAAAGCCAGGGACTACTACTATCGCAGCCTGCGTCCACCTGGACGGCTGGGAAATGGTAATATTCGGCTCATTTTTCCCCTGTCCATTCCTTCTCCCATTACCTCCCTATTTGGTTGGAGGTTCCATCCTATTACAGGTGAACAGCGGTTCCATTCTGGAACGGATATCGGTGCGCCAATTGGCACACCCGTATTAGCCGCCTACGCCGGTCAGGTCGCACTTGCCGACTTTCTGGGTGGCTACGGTTTAACCGTGTTGCTGGAACACAACAAAAGCAGCCAACAGACGCTCTACGCCCACCTCTCAGAGCTTTTTGTCAAACCAGGGGAATGGGTCAGCCAGGGGACTGTGATTGGACGGGTCGGTAATACGGGCATGTCTACCGGACCCCACCTGCATTTTGAGTTTCACCAACAAACGCCTGAGGGCTGGGTTGCGCAGGATGCAGGCGAACAGTTGGAATATGCCCTGGCACAATTGATGAAAACAATGGGGGTTGCCCAGTTGCCTTCCGTGCCCGTTGCGACGGAAACACTTCAGCTTGACCTGTCTACGACCCTGGATGTGAGCTTACAGGAACGTTCTTAGAATTAGATCCCCGGAATCTTGGAGAAAATTCCGGGGATATAGCGCTTCTGCTTATGGGGTTGGTAAGGAGTAGCCGTAGGCGAGCTTAACCCGACGGAGTGTTGCATTGGCAATCTCGGATGCCTTTTCTCGCCCATCTCGCAGAACAGATTCTAGATAACCCTTTTCGTCCATGATTTCGTGATACCTGTCCTGGATCGGTTTCAGATGGGCGATCGTGGTTTCCGTCAGCAGGGGTTTGAACTGTCCCCAACCCATCTCCCGACATTCAGCCGCGACCTCATCCTTAGATTTTCCGGAGAGCAGCAGGTAGAGGGTTAACAGATTGTTACACTCTGGGCGCTCTGGGTCTCCAAATACCAGTCCCCGCACCGGGTCAGTCTTACACCGTTTGATTTTGTTCTGAATGACCTCTGGAGAGTCGAGTAGATTAATTCGGCTCATGTCTGATGGATCGGACTTAGACATTTTTTTGGTGCCATCCGTTAGGCTCATCACGCGGGCACCATCTGCCCGAATCAGCGGGTATGGAGACTTCAGGACGGGCTGGTCTGGCTTACCGAACTGATGATTCAGCCGATTAACAATATCGCGAGTCAGTTCAATATGTTGCTTCTGGTCTTCACCCACGGGCACCTTGTCAGCGTCATACAGCAGAATGTCTGATGCCATCAACACAGGATAGTCCAACAAACCAGTGCCCACGTTTTCTCCCTGTTTAATGGCTTTTTCCTTGAACTGGATCATATCGGTCAGCCAGTTGAGGGGAGTGATGCAGTTGAGTAGCCAGGTCAGTTCAGTATGGGCCGAAACATGGGACTGAATAAAAATAGTGGAGTAGTTCAGATCAATGCCACAGGCAAGGTAGAGAGCGGCGATCGCATAGGTATCGGATGCCAGGGTGGCAGGATTGTGAGGGACTGTGATAGCGTGCAGATCCACGACACAGAAGAAGTTATCGTACTGATCCTGCCCTTCTACCCAGTTACGAATAGCTCCCAGGTAGTTGCCCAGATGAAGATTGCCCGTTGGTTGAACCCCAGAAAGAACTCGCTGTTTAACCATAGTGTCTAGAAATCAGTCCCGTTTGACGCAAGCATTTACTTCGACAATAATCTTAAGAAATGCGAACAATTTTAAGAAATGTAAAAATTGTTTCGCTGTTGTCACAATACATTCCTACCAATTATGACCCAATCCCTTACCCAGGAGCAGACCGCTCAACTCCGCGAATGCCTTCTTTTGGCGCAGGACCCCAAACAACACCGAAATGCCAGTCAAACCTTTACTCAACTAATGGATGACGTTGGCTCAAATTCAGTCGCAACAGAACTGCTAGAAGCTTTATGGCAAGAAGTGTTGATAGCCCGTCGCTCCGCTTCATTTTGGCAGCAGTTCAGCGACATTGAGAAAGAAATGTCTAACAAGCTGGCAGAAAGCCACTTTCAGTTAAGGCAGAATTACCTGCGGTTAGTGCAAGAGCAATGATTCGTGCGAACCAGAAAGCCTGACTGATAATCTATGGAAGGGTAATTCAAGCCCTTACTCTGATAGGGATAACATTCATGCCATTTGGCAATCTGTTTACCACTGGTGGTATCGTCATGTGGCCCCTGCTGGGATTTTCCATCCTCGCAGTTGCTCTGATTATGGAACGAATTGGGTTTTGGGCGCGGGTAGCTCGTCGCCAGGATCGGGTCGTGCGAGAGGTGCTTGATCTCTATAAACGCAGTCCTAGAGCCGCTTTCTTAAAGCTGGAGCAAAACCTGGATCTGCCGATCGCCCGCATTTTTCTAGCTGCCCTAGAGCTAGAACGCCCTACCCCCGAAGAATTTCGGCTTGCCTTAGAAAGTGCCGCTCAGGCAGAACTTCCCCTCTTGAAGCGGTTCAACACTGTGTTTGAAACCATTATCAGTCTCTCTCCCCTGCTGGGACTGTTGGGCACGGTGCTAGGGCTGATCAGTTCCTTTGCTTCCCTCAGACTGGGTGAGGTCGCGGGGAGTGAAGCCGCTAGCGTCACTGCCGGTATCAGCGAAGCCCTCGTATCTACTGCCGCTGGGTTAGCTGTAGCCATTTTTACCCTCCTGTTTGCCAACACCTTTCGAGGGCTTTATCTGCGACAAAATGCGCTGATTCAGGAATATGGTGGGCAACTGGAGCTACTTTACCGCCGTCGCTACGAATAAGGAAAATATCCCTATGCGTCTACCTGAGGAACCCGAACTGCCACTCCAGATCAACATCGTGCCCATGATTGATGTGATCTTTGCGCTGCTGACCTTTTTTATCATGTCTGCCCTTTTTCTCACCCGCTCTACCGGGCTGTCAGTAAACTTGCCTCAAGCAATTACAGCAGAAGCCCAGGCAGCAGGCGAAATTGTGGTCACAATCAATCCCCAGGGAGGGATTAGCCTCAACCAGCAACCCGCCCAGCTTGACGATCTCCAGGCACGGGTTCGCACGCTGGTTGGCACTAATCCCCAGGCAGTTGTCACCATCAGCGCTGATGAACGAGTCAACCACGGGCGCGTCGTTGCCGTGATGGATCAACTGCGCCTGATTCCCGGAGTAAGACTGGCGATCGCCGCAGAACGTCCACCTAAGGAATGAGAGATTTTGGTAGGTTGGGTTGAGTTTACGAAACCCAACATCCACGGGATCTGGCGATCGCCGCAGAACGTCCACCTAAGTGAAAGAATCAGTCCACCTACAGCAATTCCCGGTAGGGTGGGCACTGCCCACATTTTCCAAAAGCTCTGACTACGGGGCTTTGTGGGCGATGCCCACCCTACAATTTGTGGCTTACCCAATCGGCAACCGCTGTAAGTGAAAGAATCAGGTATTGGGGGTCGGCAGTTGAGAGTTGAGAATTGGGAGTTGAGAGTGAAGATATAGAGCAATTTCGTTGAGTGAACTGTAACTCAAAACCCAAAACCTACAACTCCTCCCCCGTATCTGCTACTGACAATACGCCAGGTTGCTGTTGGGGCTGCCAACAATGCTGTTATACAACCAGCCGGTACCAGAAGGACGCAGGAAGGGCGTGTTCGTTAAATCCACCTGAACCCAGTTGTAGCCATCTGCCTGGCGACTCACGACATTGCCGTTGGCATCTAAAACGACAAAGACCCGTTGACCACGCAGGAGAGAAGCAACAATGTTGGACTGGTTTATGGTCGGTGTACTGCGAACATTAACTGCCTCAGGCATTCTCAGGACACGGCAGGATGTGCGGGGCGGCGGTGGGGGAGCGCCACAAGACTTCAGGACGGCTGTTTGAATGTATCCCGCAACTGGCAAATTGATCTGGGCAAATTGGCTGCCCGCCGGAGGAACGGCGACCAATTTGACCAATCCGTCTGGTGGAACAAGCCGCAGCGCAGAACTGATAGTAGAGTCCGATTCAAAAATGGGGGTGGAACGGTTCGCCGCACGACATAGCGGATCCTGAGTAGGGACAGCTTGCTCAACCGCCGGAACCGCTTCTGCCGGAGAGTCAGGGGCGGGGGTATCCTGTGCCATAGCAGGCAGCACTGTACTCGCCAGGGCGATCGCCACCGCAGCGAAAAAATTGGTAGTTGTTTTCAAACCAGTTTGATTCATAAATATCACTCCTCGAAGTTGAGAAAAATTCATGCTTTCAACGTTCCTGAGTCGAGATTATTGCATGGAAATTTTACAAACGGGACAAATTGAGAAGAGTCTTTGCAGGTGGACTTTGTTCACCTAGTCGCGGGTTTAACCGTCGGACTTTTCAAATATCCTCTAACATAAGCCTTCAGGCAGAATCGACGTGAGTGGATAGTTTGGTAACGGTAAACATGCAAATCCTAAAAATATTCACTGGTCAAGTCCAGTTTTGTTTCTGATGACTCAGCGCTTTCCTGTTTTGACTCTCCGCTATACCCTGTTGGCTCTGGTTTGGCTGGCAGCGATCGCCCCCCCTCTACTGGCTCAAGAGCAAAGAGCTTCGCCCCCCCCGCCTCGAAGTCCAGATCAAACCGTTGAATGTGAAATTTTAGTGGTTGGGGGTGGACTGGCAGGGACTTCCACGGCGATCGAAGCGCTACGGGCAGGGAGAACGGTTTGCATGACTGAAATCACAGACTGGGTGGGTGGGCAACTCACCGCTCAGGGAACCTCTGCCCTGGATGAAGCACGGCAGCAGCGGCAGCTTCTTTTCTTTCCCCGTGGATATAAGGAGTTCCGGCAGCGAATTGAACAGAAGTATGGCAGGCTAGACCCAGGCGGCTGCTGGGTCAGCGCATCCTGTTTCTTGCCCAGAGATGCCCAGCAAATTTTAGTGGAGATGGTGGAGGAAGCCGCCAGGGAAGGGAAAGGAACTTTGAAATGGTTTCCTTTCACCGTGATTAAAGATCTGAGTCTGAGTGCAGATGGCACGTTGATTGCAGGGGCGATCGCCATCCAGCACAGCCCTGCTCCGGGCACTCCCCCCCTCAACACCGAACCCCTTTCTCTTATTTTTGAAGATGCCCACCGTTACGAAAACTCGGCACGCCTCTCTAAACAGATTATTCGGTTTGTTCCAGCAAAGGGAGAGATGCACAGTTCAGGGAGCCGTTCCGCAGCACAGCCAGGTTCTCGCTGGATCGTCATTGATGCCAGTGAAAATGGGGATTTGATCGCGCTGGCGGATGTGCCCTATCGGGTTGGGTTAGACCCACGCACCCACCGTAATCCCTCCTCACCAACGGAAACAGGCGATCCCTACTGTCTTCAGGGTTATACCTATACCTTTGCAATGGAGCGGACAAAGGACACACAGCCACAGCCAATGCCGCCGTTCTATCCCCAGTATGAGCCTTACTATGGCTACGATGAGGACCCCAAACGGGCAGAGTTTGAGTACGTATTCACCTACCGCCGCATCTGGAATCCGGTCACAGACGTGATGGAGAAAGCCGGTCCCTTTACCCTACCCGCCTCTTTCCCCGGTTCCATTTCGATGCAGAACTGGACCTGGGGCAATGACTACCGCCCCGGCACTGCCCAGGATAATCTTGTTTTATCGCGTGAGCAACTTCAGCAGACTGGACAACTGACGGGTGGCGGGTGGCTAGGAGGCTTACGCACTGAGTCCCTCAGGAATGCGGAAGAAATCGCCCTGGGTTACTATTACTGGCTGGTGGCTGGCACCACGGATTCGCAGTTAACCCCCAGCCAGAAAAAGCCCCACCCCAATCACCGTCTGCTGACTGGGTTTGAGTCCCCAATGGGAACCATGCATGGCTTGTCTAAATATCCCTATATCCGCGAAGCGCGGCGAATCATTGGTCGTCCGGCATTTGGCTACCCCAACGGATTTAGCATTGCTGAAACCGATTTTTCAATGGCTGACTTTCGGGAGGACTATTATCGGAACTTACCCGAACGGATGTACGAAAACCTGTGGACCGATATTGCCGGACTGGACACCTACAAAGTCATTATTGAAGGGACTCCTCCAGAACAGGTGCAACGCCGGACGCGATCGCGCATCTACATCGACTCCGTTGGTATTTCCCAGTACGCGATCGATTTTCACCCCTGTATGCAGGAGGCTCCCCCTGAGAAACCGGGCAATATTGAACGTCCGGGAGTCCGACAGGCACATGGTCCCTCCTATCCAGCACAGATTCCGCTGCGGGCAATGATTCCTCAGCGAATTGACAACCTGCTGGTCGCAGGCAAAAGCATCGCCACCAGCTATAGTGCTGCTGCCGCTTATCGGGTTCATTCCTTTGAATGGTCGATTGGGGCAGCCGCCGGAACAACCGCATCGTTTGCGCTGGAAAATGGAATATTGCCCCATCAACTTACTGAGGAATTGCCCAGCATTCAGCCAAAACTGATTGCGCTCCAGCAGCGCTTAGAGGCAAACGGCAACCCAACCGCATTCCCCGGCACATCAATTTTCAACTTAGATTGGAAGAACTGGGCACCGTGGTGAGCAGAGGGGGAGTAGAGGAGTGGAGAGACAGCGAGAATTCCCACGCTTAACTTTCAACTCTCAACTCCGCTCTAATCCACGTCTTTCCCCAGGCGGGCGTAGCGAATTCGCAGAACCAGTCCGAGGGTGACTTGCTTCATCACCCAGTACAGAATGGTGAGAATGGTAAAAGTCACGACTATGACGAGCAGCGGACGTTTGGAAGTTAAATCGTCTAATGTCTGATAAATCAGATCTCTGGGGTCAGCGACCAGATCCCAACTGTTGTAACGCCGGAATCTGCCAATAAAAATACCGATCGCACACAGAAAATGGCTGGCCAGTTCACTCCAGAGCACGTATTGCCTCAGCCCAATGCGCTTCAGGTAATGCCCCTGGTTGATCAACGACACCACATATGCCTCAAACCCAATCAAAATTGCGCATACATGTAGGGGCACAAAAATCAGGCTAATGACTGTAGCTGAATAGCCTGCCCGGATGCCCCGGATCAGATGGATGATATCGGTAAGCAGATAGGGTGCATTGGGCAAAAAAGCAACGTAGATTACAAAAAGAATCCACCATATGGGTAGACGCTCAGGGGTTTTTCGACGGAATAACCAGAAACTGAGGACTAAAGGAATCAACGCCAGAAACAGATTCCAAAGAATCCAACCGCTGTAGATGGTATCAAGGGCGTGGAGCAGTTCGTAGAACGTATCTTGCATCGTAAATTTGACTTCCTGGAAAAGCCTTGCCTTTCCCAGGTTAACCTCAAATTAAAGCGAAGGTAGTAGAAACGAAATGCCAAAACCCACATGTTTTAAGGAATACAGGCTTATCTTCACCAAGTTTAAACCAGAAACATGGGTGATAGAGATAGGCGGTCAGCGATCGCCAGTAGGCGATATTTTCATCTGCACTTCAATGAACTAAATACTTCTTCTGCCTTCTCCTCTGCCTTTTTGCCATTTGTAGTGAGAATCACCAGGCGTTCGACGGTGCCTTCTGTAGTGCTAATCACGTACCGGACTGCGGGTATAGGAGCCGAGAGTTCGCCAAAAAACTGATCCCCTCTCTCAACCGTGACCGGAACAACCTGCCCACAGAACAGACGATTTTCACTAGCTGAATCCGTAATCACAAATTCTGGGTTCACATCTCCTGTAGGAGGATTTTCAAAGTCCCGTCTCAGTTCTTCCTGAGCTTTCTGATCACTTTCCTTCGTCAGGGGGGTTTTCCCGGTAAACAGAGTGACATCCGGTGGAGTGGTATTGCTCCTGACCCAGGCAAGTTTGGCACTACCGATGTTGATGCCAAACACCCCCTGGGAGCCACCAGGAATTTTATAATCCATCAGGCTCTTGGCGATCGCCTCCGCCCGGATTGGGTCAAAGGCATTATTCAGCACTTTAACGCCCAAGCCAACCATCCCCGCTGCAACCAGAGCGATCGCTCCCATCACAATCAAAATGCCTTCCCACACAGTGACGGAGTAGTGGGGAATTTCGTTGTTAGAGGAGAGGTTGGGCATGGGGGGAGGGGAGGAGGGGGTGGGAAATTGAAAGTTTCTCGTTACCAAGCTCCAGCTTGGTAACGAGAAACTTTCAACTTAAATCGACACCTAAGAACCGATCCAGAAACCGGGTGCGCCAAACGGCTCGCAGAATTAGGCACCATTCCAGGGCAACCAGCAATAGGAAAAGGCAATCAATCGGGGTGAGGGGAGATAGTTCAAAGAAATGGCGGGAAAAGGGAACAATCAGAACCAGCAAATAAGCTCCCAGTAGAAAAACTGCCATGATCGAGTAGCGCCAGTCGCCGCTCAGGGGTTCACCACCGACCCATGCGGTGGTAGGAGGTTTCAAGAATGGAATCAGAAGCAATTCGCCCAGAATGAAGATGGTGACTAGAGCCGTGCGGGGTTGGCGGTAATCAACCTGGGTAAATTCTGAGCCGGGGGACAGGTCCAGGATGGCACTGACCAGGTAAAGCATGTAAACCAGCAGGGCAACCAGGCTCAGGGTCAGGGCAGATGGGATAGTGAAGTGAAGGAGCGATCGCACAATACTGCGCCGCTTGCCTGCGCCTCCCGGTTTTGCCCAGATGGGCAGCATGACCGTCGGCAGCCCCACGCCAAACAGGGAGACCAGTGCGCTGTGCTTATTCACCAGCGGAAAACTGTCTGTCACCATTGCCGTGGAGAAGATGAGCAGCGTAATCGCAAACACACGCACAATGAACAATGCCAGGGCATCCCGGATGCCATTGTGAATTCGTTGTCCCTCTAAAAAAGTGTGGGGCAACGAGGCAAAGGAATCTTTCAGCAAAACAATGTCAGCGACCCCTCTGGTTGCCTTACTGCCGCTCTCCATTGCGATCCCCAGGTTTGACTGCTTCAGCGAAAGCACGTCATTAACGCCGTCCCCAATCATGGCAACATAGTGCCCCTGGCGGCGTAAAGTCTTGACCAGCTTTGCTTTCTGCTCTGGGGTAATGCGACCAAAGACGTTACAGGAAAGCGCCGCCTGATTGAACCGGGCATCATCCATAATTGCCAGTTCGGGTCCAGAAACCAGCCGAATCTCGGAGCTAAACCCAGCCTGGGTTGCAAGAGCACCCACCGTCTGAGGATTATCACCGGAAATAATTTTGACGTTGATTCCGGCTTTAGAGAATCCATCCAGCGTTTCCCGCACCTGGGGACGAAGCTGGTCACTGAATTGGAGGAGACCGATTGGTATCAGGTTAGGCGGAAGGATAGGACGATCTTCACAGCCATCGAAGGCGTTTACATCATCACTGTAGGCAAAAAGAAGAATCCGTAACCCCTGCTGCACTCCTGCCTGGATCTGGCTGGTGATCTCATCCGTCAGAGGGGCAGACCTGGCAAGCATTTCTGGCGCTCCCATCACATAAACACCAGGCTTGGGAGAGTCTTTGAACGCGATCGCGCTCCACTGGCGAGCCGAGGAGAAAGGAACCTCTGCCTTGATCGTGCGTTCCCGCCCCGACAGGACTGCTACCAGGGCATCACTGGTGCGATTATGGGCAGCCGTGTTCGTGGCAAAGTCTGCCAATGCTTGCTTCAACTCTTCTGGGTTAATCCCAATCGGATCAACGGACTGTAACTTGAGTTGATTCGTGGTCAGTGTCCCGGTCTTGTCCAGACACAGCACATCGACATTGCTCAACGACTCGACTGCATTTGCCTGCTGGATCAGCACATTTTCGCCCAGCATCCGTACCGCGCCCGTCCCGTATGCCAGGGTAATCGCAATCAACAGTCCCGCAGGCACCAGCCCTGCAATCACGGCAGCCCGTTGAGCCAGATCGACCAGGGGGAGCGATCGGCTCAAAAAGCTAATTCCTACCAGGATCCACAGAAAGCAGGCAAGCAGCAGAAATACACGGATGACCAGGTTAATTTCCTGTTGTAATGGCGTGTAGACTTGGCGAAATGCCCGTGCCCCCGTGACCAACTTATAGGCAACTGTCTCGGCTCCTACTTTTTGGGCCTCAAAATAACCACTCCCACTGACGCAAAAGGTACCCGAGTAAACCGAATCTCCTGCCAGTTTGGGGATCATGTCAGATTCTCCCGTTAGCAGGGATTCATCCACATCAATCCGTCCATCTCCTACCACAGCCCCATCCACCAGGATTTGATCGCCCGATCGCACCGCCAGAATGTCTCCTAAGACAATGTCATTCGGGTCAATATGGTGTTCTTTGCCATCCCGAATGACCGTGGCAGATGGGCGGTTGAGCAGGGCAATTTCATCCAGCTTACGTTTTGCCCAAATCTCCTGGTAAATATTCATCAAAATGCCGCTGAAGATGACCACCACGACCAGCACGGCATCGCCATAGCGTTGCAGCACAATCATCACCCCGCTGATGGCGAAGAAAACCAGATTAATAAAGCTAAACAGATTTTCTTGAAAGATCTGGCGGTAGGATCGGCTGGTCTGGAGGGTGACGTTGTTCCCCTGTCCGGCAGCGCGACGCTGAATGACTTCTGGTTCGCTAAGTCCCTGGAAGGAGTCAGCCGGTAAATTGTCAGTGGAAGGAATGTCCTGGGTCATTTTGGGAGTGAGGAGTAGGGAGAACCTGACTCCAGTTTCGACTCTAGTTCCTATACTCTGGTTTTCAGGAATAAATTATTAATCAATTGAATGACTCCATCAACCCAAGTCACACCGAGATAAGACCTCCGAGGTCTTGGAGGACAGGGTCTGGGTAGCACGTAACCCGTCACTTTACGGTTACAAGCCGAGGGCAGTCTTGAGTTCTCTCAGGGTGGTGGCTTCTTTCTGGCTCACCTTTTTGCCCGTGCCAAATAAACCTTCACCGGCAGCATTGGCTACGCTATCGGCACAGGAGTAAATAAATTGTTTATACTCCTGGATCTCGGCAGGGGTGGCTTTGCTACTCAAGATTGTCAGCGCTTGACGAATCAGCGTCAGAGCCGACTCCAGGATCCGCTCAGGAGTAATTTCGGAGGTTGGTTCCTGCTTGCCATCTTCCGGGTTTTCAGTATAGTTGGCGAATAATTTTTGAATCAGGGGGCTATCAGGGTACTTTTGGGTGGCACTTGTAATTTCTTTGCCTAAAGCGGCAATTTCAATGCCCATGGAAACAATTGTAAATTCGCAGAAAACCACGGCATGTCCACTCATGATCACTGCCTGTCTTAAAGTGTCCAGTTCGGTTTCGCTATAGTCTGCCGGGGTGGTCATTGGAGCCTACTTTGATTCAGAAAGAGCTACAGGGGAATCATAACACTTGGATCTCAATCAACCTCCTGGAATCAGATCGTCATAACAGATTGGCAAGTTGAATAAAGTTATATGTACGGTATTTGAGATTTTCTTGGGGGCGGGGAAGATCGAGAATATGAAAAGCTTTCAAAACCTTTCAATTTCCCAGGAGTTATGAATTGAGCCTTTATAGTAAAAAATCTACAGGCTAGTGAAATGAACCCTGACTGCCCACTGGGTTGCCCTGATTTTGAAGATGGAACGGATGAGTACAGTTCCCTCGATCGTTCTGAGGAAACGCTTGAGTTACCTGAGTACTCACTCAGTTTGGGCGACGTGAACCCTCAGCGCTTACGCGATCGCCAGCTTCGGGCATTTTTTGAGCGTGCCCTTGACGCGATGCTGATTGCGGACGACGAGGGTATATATGTCGATGTCAATCCTGCCGCCTGTGAGTTATTTGGGCTGCCTAAAGAAGCCTTACTGGGGCAGCGAATTGTTGATTTTGCCGAACCAGGGTTTGACTTCACGGCTGCCTGGGAGTCATTTCAGCGGGATGAGCACGTTAAGGCAGAGTTTCGTCTGGTGCGCCCCGATGGGGAAGTGCGGGAAGTAGAATTTGCCGCAACGGCTAACTTTGTGCCGCACCGCCATCTTTCTGTTTTGCGCGATATCACAAAGCGTAAACAGGCAGAAACGGACCTCAAGTTGAACGAAGCCCGCTACCGGGCAATTGTTGAAGACCAGACCGAATTAATTTGCAGAGCGTTACCCAATCGCATTGTAACGTTCGTTAATCAAGCATACTGCCGCTATTTTGGTCAATCATCAGAGGCGTTAATTGGGCACAGCTTTACGCCCTTAATTCCAGAAGAGGAACGCGCCCAGGTACAACAGCATTTTTCATCCCTCGGTCGGGATAATCCAATGGTGACCTACGAGCATCGGGTCATTCTGCCTTCAGGTGAAGTGCGCTGGCAACAGTGGGTCGATCGCGCCATTTTTACCGCTGAAGGAGAATTCCTTGAGATCCAATCCGTCGGGCGCGATATTACCCAACAAAAAGCCGCCGATCTGGAATTGCAACAGTTAAACCAGGAACTAGAACAACGAGTTCAGCAACGCACAGCCGACCTCCACCAGGCACTTGATTACCTCCAGTTCCATGTTGAGAACTCTTCCCTGGCATTTATTGGCTGTGATCACGACGCTTGCATTCAGTTCTGGTCGCAGCGGGCAGAGCAGATTTTTGGTTGGCAAGCAAAAGAAGTGCTGGGCAAACACTGGAAAGACCTGCATCTAGTCCATGAGGATGATTTGACGGATGTTTTAGACATTATTGAACAGTTACAGTGTGGGGAGACTTCCGTTACCCATAGCAATCGTAACTACCGCAAAGATGGCTCTGTTGTTTATTGTGAATGGCATAACTCCGCCCAATTAGACGAAGCTGGCAATTTAATTTCGATTCTGTCGCTGGTGCAGGATGTCAGCGATCGCAAGCGCGCCGAAGACAAACGCAACCAGGCAGAAGAAGCACTGCGTCAGAGAGAAATTCTGTTGCGAGAAGCTCAGCGGGTTGCCCATGTCGGTAGTTGGGAATTTGATCTGGCTGCCCAAACCATTCACTGGTCAGAGGAGATGTTTCATATCTTTGGGCTAGATCCAACCCAGGCAGAGCCTACTTACAGTGAATACCTGCAAATGCTGCATCCTGATGATTCAGAGCAATTGCAGCACCTGGTAGAGCGCTGCATTCAGGCAGGGATCCCCTATGAGTTGGAACACCGAATTATACGGTTGGATGGCTCTACCCGCTATCTAATTGGGCGAGCAGAACCGGTTCTAAACGAACAAGGACAAGTGGTGAAGTTGTTTGGTGCCGGAATCGACATTACGGTACACAAACTGGTCGAGGAGCAGTTGCGTCAAAGCGAAGCCAGACTGACCGCTGCCCAAAGGGTTGCCCATGTGGGCAGTTGGGAACTGGATATCAGTACTCAAAAAATTACCTGGTCAGAAGAAGTTTTTCACATTTTTGGATTTGACCCCAATCAGCCAGAACCTTCCTACGAAGCACATCTTCAACAAATTCATCCCGATGACCAACCCCTGGTGCAGGCGGCGATTGATGCCATTACAACGACTGGCAACCCTTTCAGTCTGGATTTTCGCATCCTGAAGTCCGATGGCTCGGTCCGTTACATCGAAGGTAAGGGAGAAGCCTATATAACCCAGCAAGGAAAGCCTGTTCAGTTATATGGCACTTTGCTGGATATTACAGAGCGTAAGCAACTTGAGGCAGAACTGCGATCGCAGGCAGCACGGGAACAACTCCTCCGCACGATTACCCAACACATTCACCGATCGCTCAACCTGAACCAGATCCTGACCACCACCGTGACCGAAGTGCGGCAAGTTCTGCAAGCGGATCGAGTTCTGGTTTTTCGGTTTAAACCTGACTGGAGTGGTGTCGTCGTCGTGGAGTCGGTGATTAAACCTGAATTGTCAGTTCTGGAAACGAGCGTTAAGGATCCCTGCTTTAGCCAGAGATATGCGATCGCTTACAGGCATGGGCGCATTCAAGTAACAGACGACATTTACAAAGCCAAACTGAAAGCTTGCCATGTTGATTTTTTAAAGGGCTTTCAGGTAAGAGCCAGCCTGGTTGTGCCGATCTTGCTAGGCAGCGAAGAACCTCAGGTAGAAAACACTCGACGCTCACCCCCTGCCCTCTGGGGACTGTTGATTGCGCACCAGTGCAGTGAACCCCGGTACTGGCAGTCAAGTGAAATCGACTTGATGAAGCAATTGGCAACCCAGGCAGGAATCGCCATTCAACAAGCTGAGTTTCACCATCAGGTGCAGCGGTTTAACGCAGAACTGGAACGGCAGGTACGGGCGCGCACTGCTGAGTTGCAACTGGCTTCAGAATTTGAATCAACCCTGAAACGAATTACTGATCGAGTGCGTGACTCGCTCGATGAAACCCAGATCCTTGAAAGTGCGGTTGAAGAGTTGGCTAAAGGGCTGGGTGTCAACTCCTGCAACGCTGCCTTGTTTGACATGAATCAAGGAACGTCTACCATCTGTTTTGAGTACACTACCCAGGCAGTCTCTCCTTCTCATGGGCGCGTGTCACAGATGGCAGACTTCCCAGAGATTTATAGCCAGCTTTTAAGTGGTCTGCATTTTCAATTTTGTTCCCTTATCCTTAACCCATCACGGGGGCAAGTGGCGATGTTGTGCTGCCCCATTTTTGACGATCAGGGAGTACTGGGCGATCTGTGGTTAATTAATCAGTCTTACTACGGTTTCAGTGAGCAGGATATTCGTCTGGTGCAGCAGGTCGCAAACCAGTGTGCGATCGCCCTCCGCCAGTCTCGCCTTTACCAGGCAGCCCAAGCGCAGGTGCAGGAATTGGAACGGCTCAACCAGTTAAAAGATGACTTCCTCAGCACCGTTTCCCATGAACTGCGCACCCCCATGTCCAACATCAAAATGGCAACTCAGATGTTAGAAATTGCGCTCAAGGAAGAGCCAGGGTTAGAGAAAGGTGGGGAGCAGAGCAGTCAAGGGACAGCGGGACAAAGAAGCAAGGGGGCTAGTAGGGGGCAGAAGGACAAAAGCGCAGGGGAGAACCGTTTAAGCCACCCCACCCTATCCAGTCCTCCAAAACTCACAACACCCAACCCAAAAGTTGCCCATTATTTCAGTATTCTTAAAGACGAGTGCCAGCGCGAGATTAGTCTGATCAACGATTTATTGGATCTAGCCCGCCTGGATGCCGGAACAGAACTTCTGATACCCAATCCGCTTGACCTGTCGGTTTGGCTACCCCCGATCACAGAGCCATTTATCGAGCGTGCCCGCAGCCAGCAGCAGCAACTTATACTAGACATTCCTGATACCCTGCCATCGCTGGTGATTGACCAATCTTACCTGGGGCGTATCCTCAGTGAGCTACTCAACAATGCTTGCAAATACACGCCTGCCGAGGAAACGATTACGGTGGCAGTGAGGGTGGTAGAGCAAGAGCAAGGATTAAGGATAAGGGATAAAGCCAATTCCACTCCAGCTTTTATCCTACCCTGTGGGAACGGGGGAGCCGAACAGCCTCCATGCTTACAACTGAGCGTTACAAACTCCGGAGTTGAAATTCCTGTGCATGAGTTGTCTCGCATCTTTGATAAGTTCTACCGCATCCCCAACAACGACCCCTGGAAGTACGGTGGCACGGGTTTAGGGCTGGCTCTAGTGAAAAAGCTAACCGAACGGATTGGAGGTAGCATCCAGGTCGAAAGCCTGGAGCAGAAAACCCGCTTTATAGTGAAGTTTCCCTTACAGTGATAGCCATAAGGTTGCCAAGCTTACCCGTAGCCAGCTATACCCGTAGCCAACTAATAGATGTTGCCGCAGCGACTCTGAAGCTCAGATTCAGTTAACCCAAAATTTTGTTGCCGACAAAGTAAAACTTGGGCAGCCCTCTGCCGAGCATAAACCTGATGGGTAAACCAGCCCATGGGTGCTCCCACAACAATACCCAATGCAAAACCAATCAGCAGACTGGACAGCAAATCTTTGCGCCGGATGCGAGTTTCTCGTTGCCTCGAAGGGGGGGGTGAAGTTTCCATGATGCTAAAACCTTAAAGAATGACTAAAACCGAGCCAAGGGAGACTGATCGTACCGCTGGAGTAAATCTGCGGGATCGTTGTAGATGGCGATCGCGCCCTTAAGCTGTTCATCCTGAAAGCCCCCACAACGCAGAGCAATCATTTTGACTCCGACTTTTCCGGCAGATTCAATATCGTAGGGAGTATCCCCTAGCATGACCGTCTGTTCAGGGTCAAAGTTCGCTTTTGTAAGGGCGGCTTCCACAATATCCGGTGCTGGCTTAGAGGACTCCGCGTCGCTGGAAGTTGTGGCTTCCTGGATCAGGTCATCTACCTGGGCTGCTTTCAGTAACGACCCCAGTTCTTCCGACTTAGCAGAACTGGCAATGATGATCTCTAGCCCACACGCTTGCATCTGCTGCACTAACTTCCGGGAGCCACTGGCAGCTTTAATTTGAGGTGCAAACTTATTCAAAAAAAGCTGCTTACGGTACTGGGCGATTTTATTCCCCACGCCTTCCTCATCATTCAAACCGGGCACCAGTTGGGGGATAATCTGATCTCCTCCCATGCCCATCAGGGGACGAACTTGCTCAAAGGTAATATCCTCATAACCAAAGGCTGCAAACGCTTCTGTCCATGCCTGAGCATGGGCATCATTGCTGAGAATTAGCGTCCCGTCCACATCTAAAAGTACGTTTATAAATCCCACCAGTTTCCTCTCCTGTCAATCGTTAACCCAATCTTGGAAAGTTTCTAAAGCAAATTCATCGTTCCAGAAGTAGAAACTTATATAGCGTTTTTGAATCCAGTGAGGTACGCGGATAGCCGTAGAACCCTTGAATCAAACCGATGAGATGTACCTCACCCAGAAAGGAAACGCTATAGCGGTAGCCCTAGCGGCTAAGACAGGTTATTTAGACAGGTTAGAAAACACAAAACCTCCCTTGCCAATCCTTTCCCCTTCCCCTTTCCCTCTCCACCCCTTGTAGCTTTCATAGTCCCATCTCTTAACATTGGCTCTTCCCCTTGATAGACGGACAGATTCATTGCAGGTTCTAGCGTAGAAGGGAAAGGTTATGAAAGTTATGGATACAAAGGAGCATTGCATGTTGAATAGCCGTTTCCTGCGCAAAATTTTCAGCTTTTTTCTAGCAGTTTCATTGGTGCTGACGGGTGCATTGGGTACGACGGGTGCAAATCAGGCATTTGCTAAATCCCTAACGCCAGAAGTTTCAGCCTATGAGGTTGAGCGAGCGACGACACCAGAAATGGCACAGCGGCAAAATCAAGAAACCACTCGCAGGAATTTGAAAGAGTTGGCGAGTGAAGAGATTCCCCACCAATCCAGTTCTGTTAAACAATCGGTTAAAAATGGTGGCGAGGAAAGCAGAGGTTCCTTGCAGCAGGCAGCGGATAGCGTTCGAGAGAAGTTAAACCTGGATGAACCCATTCCCCAGAGCACGAAAGATTTTTTGAGTAATGTGCAAGAGAAAGTAGGGCTTGATTAAGCAATTTGAAGTCTTCAAGCTGCTCCTGGGAGTTTCTCAGGAGCTACAAAATACTCTTTTGTACCACCATCTGTACCACTGATTTGTAGCACCTTGCGATCGCACTCTGTCCTATGGAATCTTGGCTTGTCATTGGTAGCATTACTGTCCTGGTTGCTTTGGGAGTATTTTTAGCGCGTCCCCGCGATATTCCCTGGGCACAAAATCTCGATCGCCCTGCCTGGCTGTTTTTTGAACCTGCTATACCGTTTATTTGGACTACCATTTTTGCCTGTGGCGCAGCGTCTGCCATCTTGGTATGGGAGCAAGCTCCGGGAAGTTTCAAAACCTGGATGTTGATGGGTCTATACCTGCTGTTAGAGGTGGTAACCGTTGCTTACATTCCTGCAACATTGAGATGGCGGAGCCTGAGTATTGGCACCATTCTGGGAGGAGGAGGTTTCGTTCTGGGAATTGTCCTCCTGCTAGTAGTTTGGCAAACGTCAGGCATGACGCCCGCTCTTCTACTGGTTCCTTACATCCTCTGGAGTCCAGTTGGCACTTATACCACCCGCCGGATGATTGATCTAAATCCTGAGGCAATGTGACATTCAGGAGAGCAAATCCGATTCGCAATCCGATCCAGTCCATTCATTGACCCATCCACTCATCCACCCATCTACTCGCTACGGGGGCTATTTATCTAAAAATCGCTATAAGTTGGGTCAGTTAAGCCTGTTGGGACGGGGATTCAACCAATAGAGGAAGTTCGACACAAAATGTTGTGCCTGCATCTTCCTGACTTGTAAAAGTAATTTGTCCCTGATGGAGTTCCACGCATTGTTTAACGATCGCTAGCCCCAATCCCGTGCCGCGAATCGTATCGGCATTTCTAGCCCGGTGAAACAGCTCAAATAGTTTGGGTTGATCATCTAAAGGAATGCCAATCCCCTGATCTTGAATTTCAAACCGAATCAGCGGGTCAAGACAGGACAGGGCAAACTCAACTACCCTACCTTGCGGTGAATACTTAACCGCATTTGACAATAAATTGGTCAAAATGGAACGCAAAAGCTTTGGATCTAGATAAACCCGCTGGCAATCTCCCTGACTGGTTAATTGAATCCTATGATGGGATCCTATTCCCAATTGAATTTCCTCAACAATTTCACGGCAAAACTCCTCTACATTCAGCCAGACTGGGCTAAATTCCAGTTTTCCGGCTTCTGCTTTGCCAATGGTCAACACATCTTCCATCAACTGATCAATGTTTTGAATTGCCGTTCGGATGCGGCGAAAATACTCCTGTTTCTTCTCTGGACTGGCAACATCACCATACTGCTCCAGAATCTCTGTTGCGGTTCTAATGGCAGTCAGAGGAGTGCGAAACTCATGGGATGCCATAGAAACAAACCGAGATTTGAGTTCATTCAGTTCTTTCTCTTCCTCCAGTGCCCGACGCATTTTATCTTCTACCTGTTTACCCTCCCGAATCAACTGCTCACGGGTACGGATGCTATCAATCATGTCACCAAATACCTGAGCCAATGTATTCATTTCATCGGGAAACCAACGCTGATTGGCAAAGGATAACGATTGGTGATAATTTCCGTCTGCAATGCGTTCAGCAGACTCGGTTAACTCAATCAAATGTTTAGTCAGCACACCAGACAAAAGGTAGACCAGGAAAAACAGAACCGCATAGGTTGATACAAAGGAAACTAATACCTTGTCACGAATTTCCTGCTGCACCTTGAGCACATAGTCTGCCTGAATGTCTACGCCCAGGATGGCAACTACTTTTCCACTGTTATCTTTCAAGGGAGCAAAGGCAGAAAGCCAGGTTCCCCACTTGTCTGTATAAATTTCCCGAGATTCTGCGATCGCCCCACGCTCAATCACCTGATGGGTAACCTGCGCCGGAACCCCTGCTTCAAGAAAGCTAACCGATTTGGAGGGATTGTGGTTTGCCCACAGATCAACCAGATAAATAATTTCTAATTGATCGGGGGGGACTGCTGGAGCGCCTACTCTCCGATTATTACTGGCTTTTCCAAAAGTATAGGTATAGAGCCATGCCCGTGGTTCTATACCGTGAACCGTCTCAAACCAGGCTAACTGCTGTTGAAAACGAACATCATCAGAAAAACCAGCAGCGTTCGGCTTGCCATCCTGGTAGAGAGCCATTAACTGGTTCACATTTATGCCCCTGGTTGCCCCCACCAGGGTCGATTTCATGTCAGATCTCAGTCGGGAAATGGTTTTCTCGGTTGTAAACGTGTAGAACCAGTAAAATGCACCAGCAAAAACAATGCTAAACACCATGCTGAATCCAAGTAGAAGCTTGACCCGCAGACTAATAAATTTGCTTTGATTTCCCTTTGGTTGCAGTCCTATAGTCTGGGGGCTTCTATTTGATTGATGTTGCGGTAAACCCACCTTATGCAGCCCTCAATTGGTACGTCTCGTGTGAGATCGACGTGCTTACAAAAGTTTGAAACGATGAAGGGTTCAACTTTCAACCTGAAAATACTCTGGATCGCGAAAAAGTTGGTAGGGAAAGTTCACAAAGCTTGAGTTCCATGAATGGAAGCGCAACAATCAGGTTGAAGGGAGAGGGGTAGGGGCTTAACATTTTGATGTCAATGGTGTTAGGAGAATAATCTTAGTGGATTGGTTTGAAAATGGGTGAATTGCGTCTCACACTTGATAAATGCTTAACAATCTATGATTTCAGGTGATGAAGCAGAGCTTGCTTTCCTGAAGCAATACACCCGTATCAAGATTGCACAGCATTGCAAAAATGGGTTTAGGGTTATCACCCCTTCAGTAATGACTATTTACTTTCTAGCATGACTAATCAATCAGCTTGAGCGAATGAATAGGGTATGGTGACTCTTTCTATCAGTCATCCCCTAAATCCGGAAGTTTTTTCGTCAAAAAGTAATTAAACTCTCCCAAAACTCTCTTCTGTTAAGAGAGCCTATTATTCTGCCATCATTCAGAGCTTTTAAGAAGCATTTGTACGGGACTGACGGGGCTCGAACCCGCAACTTCCGCCGTGACAGGGCGGTGCTCTAACCAATTGAACTACAGTCCCTCACCGGAGGAAAACGAAGTTGCCGAAATGCTCAGCTATTCCATAGACATCTAAAATTCTACCCTACCAGGTGCCGTTACTCTCGGTCTGTTTTACTAAATCCTGAGGAGTCGCTTTCGCAAGAGCTAGTTTCTATTTGATTTTGGACATTCGTACTATTAACTGTTTTTTGAGGGGATTTAGCCGTGTGAGCCAGGAGGGTAAGAATCGCCTTAATTTCTGTCAAACTGCGGCAAACTAACGGTTGGTCTTCATTCATGGCTTGCGAGGCGCGATACCGAGTAAAAGGTCGATATTAAGAAACGTCCGTGTGCCAGATACTTCTCAGCCCCTGATCAAATGCCTGTAATTTAGTAAGGCATAGAGGATAAACCTTTACTGTCCTCAAACCTGTAACTGATTTTTGAAAAGTTCCTCACCCCCCTGCCCCTTCGCCCAAATTAGGAAGAAGGGATATCGGAATTTGAAAGCCCCTCGCCCAAGTTTGGTAGAACGATTTGGGGTGAAGGCAAAACTACGGCTCTCACAATGGATGAGGTTTAGTTCCCACTGGTGCTGAAATAGAAGCCACAGCCCGGATCGAGTTTCTGGAGGATGCCCTAAAAGCAAGTAGTGGAGGGGATCCAGCATCGGATGGGTTAGGGATTCTATTGGCTTCTAACCAGTTACTTACAGCCATTTTCATTTGTGTCTGTCACACCGATCCAGTGTTTCGCATGAATCTAAAGGCATCACCTGTGTGGCACTCGTCTGAAAACCGCTGTAATACAGGTTTTAGAATGATGTTCTCCAGTTCTAGAAGTTTGACTTTGCTTAGCTAAAGCCAGCAGAATTGCTTGAGTGTCAGTCAAATTACGGTGAGGTTTCCATTGATCCGCTTGCATGAGGCAATCACTCTTCTCTGAAAATAAGTAGCAATTACCTGGAGTATTTGAACTCATCTATTCTCCCCTTTTCTCTGATTAAAGAACTCTTATCAGTGGGTAGATGCTGCTAGATTCAAAAGTTATTTGTGAGAACAAGATCAACTACTTTAAACCAACCAGACTATAGCTGTCCTAAATGATTTGGGAAAATTGGGATTGTGAGAAAGGATTTCAAGAAAACCCTTTCTCACAATCCCAATAAGATCGCTATATTTAGCATCTGGAAGATCGACATCTGGATGGTGGAGGTTGTTTAGAATCAGCAGGAGACAGATCGGCAAGAGCCAATCCTACAAGGGCGATCGCGATTACAACTGCCGTTTTCCTGAGGAGGTTTTTCATCGTTCTTGTGTCTCGCTACTCAAATTTTTCCTGGGTGATGCACGGAAAGAGAATGGATTCAGGGAACAGGTCAATTTGAAAATGTTCAGCAAAGAGAAACCTCTTTACATAGGCATGACTATGCAGCTAGACCCATTTCTCAAAATTGAAATGATGGATCCAGAAAATTGTTTTTTGCTTGGCAAAAACCAATAGTTGCAAAGCCTGCGGATGGGAAGAAACTACTGTATTGCGTTCGCCATCCCCAACTAAGGCTGTTATTTTGAAATTAAGCCCTTTCGTCTCGTCAGACTAGCGTTTTACGGAAGGCTAATCAAAACAACATTTTTTTTGTTTTAGGAATTTGAGCAAAAAAATAGCCCAAACCAATACACGATGGGCGATTAAGCCTTAATTTAACTAAATTAAGGTGTATGAAGTGAGTGTAAATAAAAGCACCACTACGGAGACAGTTTCTCTCCCGCCAAGGTTGTCTCAAAATCTTCTACACCCTTCTGGTAAAAGATTTTAGGAGGGAATGGAGCTATGCCGCAGGCGAAATTTAAACTGAAATTTGGTTCGTATTTTTCGTCTCTTCTGTGATTATACGCAAGCTACTTACCCAGTACGTATATCTACAAATTCTACACAGTCTCTTCAACGCTTCTTCATACCTGATGAGTAGATTTACTGGTAAAAATGACAGAACTCGGGCTAAGCAATGGTTTACAGCATTTTTCAGATCAGTCAGCCGTTTGCGCCTCCTCATTCTGGGACTCATTCTGAGGCAAACGTCAATTCGATAGCTGAACGGAGGAATACTGAGGTGATCAGGGCATCTCACACGAGGAAAAGAAGCTTGCAAGAACGTGCCTTTTGGCTTGCCTGGTCACAGATTAATGGGATTGGCCCCATTCTGCTGAAGCGATTGGAGAAACACTTTGGTACCCTGGCAAGTGCCTGGGAAGCCACTCCTGGGGATCTAATCGCTGTGGATGGATTGGGTTTTCAAACCGCCGAGATCATTGTGGCAGAGCGCCGAACGATCGACCCGCCAGAACTTCTGCGGCAGCACGAACGGGAAAATCCCAGATTCTGGACACCGGCTGATACAGAGTATCCCCGTCTATTGCTGGAACTGCCCGATCCGCCATCAATGCTGTACTATCGGGGAACGATTGATCGCCAGGAAAGTCAGGGATTGGTGCCAATGGTGGGCATTGTTGGTACCCGCGCCCCTTCATTGTATGGCAGACAGTGGACGCGCCGAATTACCAAAGCCTTGGTGGAAAATGGGTTTGTTGTGGTCTCTGGCTTGGCAGAGGGAATTGATACCGAAGCTCATCGGAGTTGTATCGAGGCAGATGGACGCACGATCGCTGTGATGGGAACCGGTGTGGACATTGCCTACCCCTGGCTTAACCGCAATCTCTACCGACAGATCCTTCAACGTGGCTTGGTGATGAGCGAGTATCCAGCCGGAACCCAACCTGATCGCGTCCATTTCCCTCGTCGCAACCGCATTATTGCCGGACTTTGCCGTGCCATTCTGGTGATGGAAGCCCCTAAAAAATCGGGGGCATTGATTACAGCTCACATGGCAAATGAATACGGGCGGGATGTCTATGTGCTGCCGGGAAGTTTGGATAATCCAAAGGCGATCGGTTGCCTGAATTTACTGAATCATGGTGCCCAGGTGATTTTAAGCGAATCCCATCTGTTAGAGATGCTGGGCAGTATACCCCCCTTGCAGCCAGCCAGCCAGCCTGAGCAGTCCCAACTCCCGCTTAACCTGGAGCCTGATTTGGAGAAGGTATTGCAGGCGATCGCCGCTCTGGTTCAGGAGCAAAGTGTTGAATCGGCTCCGTTTGATCTGATTGTGCAAACCTCTGAGCTTCCCGCAGGCAGTGTTTCCAGTGCTCTACTGCAATTGGAGTTGATGGGCTTAGTTGCTCAACAACCAGGAATGCGATACCAAAGATGTTAGTGCTTTATGGCAACAGTTTCGCGCTAGTGGAGTGAATGGGGAGAGGGTTTCACTTCAGAGTACATCTCAATCAAGGGAATTAAGGCAGTCAAGGGAGTCAGGTGTGCTTTAGATAATTATGGAATGTTACTTATCCCGTGGTCAGGCAAAGCTTCTAATCCAGTGCTGGCGGAGGAGGGGTAAGGCTTGCGGGGGACAGGCGTTTTCTAAGTCCGTCAGAATGCACGACATTGGTTTGGGGTTATTCACGAATCGATTTGAGTTGGGAAGGGCAGTCTAAATTTGAGAACCACACGTCTAGAACATTACCGAAGCTATGCTCTGACTGCTTGAACCCTGGCTTCCTTTTGCTCCGGTTACAAAATTGATCCACAATCCGATAAATCCTCTTTCTATCGCGGGGTGACTCGAATGCCTTCCCTAATTTGTTCGGTAGGGTGAAGAATAACCCATTCCCCCTGGTTTAAGCCCTGCCGCACTTCGGCTTCGCGATCGCTGCGGTGCCCAATCACGATCTGCCGTTGGCTAGCTTTGTCATTCTCCACCACAAACACACACCAGGCAGATTGATTACAGCGAAATAGGGAGCTAATCGGCGTTTTTAGAATGTTCTCCCCTCCCCAGACAATAATTCTGGTATCGACTCGAAAGCCGTCCCCCAAGGATTGAGCAGAATTCACAAAATCGCCAATTACATTGACGCGCTGTTCTTCCACGCCGAGGGCAGACACTTTAGTAAAAGCGGAGGGTTCTACCAGGCGCACCCTGGCTTGAATCGGCTGTCCCTCTAAACCTGGGGAGCGGGTTCCCTGACCGAGCAGAATGGGATTGCCCAGTTGAATCTTCTTTGCATCCGCGGAAAGCACATCAATCACCAGTTCCAGTTGGGTAGGATTGCCAATTTCGATCAGGGGTGTGCCACTGGTGACAAATTGAGCGCTTTTTTGATAAATCCGCAATATCTTTCCACTCGAAGGAGAGCGAATATCGGTTCGCGCTGCTTCATCCCGCAGTTTGGACAGTTCTGCCTCGGTACTGCCAATGCGAGCATCGTAAACCTTGAGTAAGTAATCCGGATCTCGCTGCTCCTGTTGCACTACCGCCAGGGCGGCTCTGGCAACCTCAACTTCAGATGCCTCGGCTTTAGCTGCCAGGATTGCGGTTTCCAACTCCTTTGACCGGGTGGTTTGATTCAGTTCAGCCACTTCTCGATTCTGTCGGGAAATGGCTCCCGTTGCTTCCAGTTGCCGTGCCCGATCTCGCGCTCGCCGTGTCGTTCCAGGGCTGCCCGTGCCTGCACCGCTCTGGCTTCTGCCTGCTGTTGTCTGGCTTCTGCTGCACGAATACGAGTGTGGGCTTGCTCTACCGTTTCTGCTTTTGGACGCTGGGTTTCTACTCCTGCCTGTTGTGCCCTCCACTCTGCCAACCGTCCGAGGGCTTCCTCTACCGCCGCATCCGCCGGTAACGGATCAATCCGCGCCACGACCATACCGGGCGTTATCCTATCGCCTTCATGCAAGTTAATCCGCGCCAAATGACCATTGGTATCGGCGGCAATCACAAAGCGATCGCGGACACGGGTTTTTCCTTCTGCATTCACAGTGACCTGCAATTCTCCGCGTTGCGCCTGTCCAACATCGACCAAAACAGGCGCAGGGCGAAACGCCCAAATCAGCAGAAGAGCGGTGGCAACACCCGTCAAAATATAAGCAATTTTTGTCAGCGGTAGCCTGGGCAGCGGTGGTAATACTTGTTTACGCTTCCCAGCCAGTTGGTGAGGCTTTTCTAAGTAGCCGGACGAAGGTTGAGGTGATTGTTTCATGAACCCACTCACGCAGCAACGACTGGAGTGTTGGTGTTCTCCCTTTAAACTATCGTAGGAAAAGTTGAGAGACTGGTGAGGGCTGTCTTGTCTTTGCGGTTGTCATCGCTCATCGGATAAGAGAAGTTCTCAGCCATCCCTTGGAAAAAGCTGGTTACTCTCCGAAAAATTCATCAATTCGATCAACGTATTGAAGATCAGCGATCGCGAACAAGATCTTTTGCCATTGGGGATTGTGGGTATTGCCAATGCAGAGAGTTTGCTCCCGCTTGCAGCCAATCCGCCCTCTGGAGTTTGGGTAAAACTGAACTGTCGGATCAATCGCCTCCACTTCTGCCAGATATGGCTGACTGGACGGAATGCAAAACTCATAGCTGAGCGATCGCAATGCATCAGGCTTTCCTATTAGACCATCGGGCGATATTTTGGAAATATCAAACGTAATCTTCGTAGATACGGATTGAGCCAAGACGGAACTATGAAATCCAAACGGCACCCATAGTAAGGTGGAAAGAATAATGGCTGAAAAGTGGTGGTTCAGCCGGTTCAGGTTGATGGGCATAATGTCAGTTGCGGTGCTTGTTTCACGATCTGGTGCCGTCTGTCTTGACCGGGTAAGGCGTAAGTCAATGTCCTACCATTCCAACTCTGCTGGGGATACCTTAGCCTGATTGGCTTGAATCCGAGTAATTTCCCCACTTCGCATGGTTACCACCCGGTCTGCCATTGCGGCAATTCCGGCATTGTGGGTAATGACAATGGTGGTAGTACCCAGTTCGCAATTCACCTGGGCTAAAGTTTCCAGCACCACTTTGCCGGTTTTATAATCCAGCGCTCCTGTGGGTTCATCGCACAGCAGCACTTCAGGGCGTTTGGCAATGGCACGGGCGATCGCTACCCGCTGTTGTTCTCCACCAGAGAGTTGTGCCGGAAAGTGATCCAGGCGATCGCCCAGTCCGACTCGTTCCAGTGCCTCCTCTGGCTGCATGGGGTGGCGGGTAATCTCTGTCACCAGTGCCACATTTTCGCGGGCGGTGAGGCTGGGAATTAAATTGTAAAACTGAAAAATGAAGCCCACACACTCCCGCCGGAACCGGGTCAGTTCAGTATCGTTGGCATAGGTCAGGTCGCGATCGCGAAAGAAGACATGCCCGCTGGTCGCCGTATCCAACCCGCCCAGGATATTTAGCAGGGTTGATTTGCCGCTGCCAGAGGGACCCAGGATCACAACAAATTCACCATCGTACAGGTCAAGATTAACCGATTGGAGGGCACGCACTTCCACATCCCCCATCTGATAGGTTTTGGTCAGTGCCTGCACATGGAAGCTGACACCGGGTGGAGCCACAAAATCTGGATAGGGTTTTATCGCTTTGGATCGATTCCACATTACATAGCCCCACGTCCGTCAATCCTCACACCAGTCTTCACGACCGAGCAAATCCAGAATTGAATCTCTCAATAAAAAATCATTTCTCTCTAATTCACGTTCCACATAGCCCCACTCCCGCGCCGGAAAATGCTGGCAAAGCACATAAATCGGCTGACACCGATCCAGGACACCTTTGCAAACGAGCTGGCGTGCCTCTTCTCGAATGACATCTAAAGAATATTGGACATGTTTCAACATCATCCTTTCCTCGCTTGTAAACACAAAATGAACAGATCAGCGATCGCACTGTCTCCCATTTTCAAAATAAAGGCAGATATTGTGAAAGTTATGAAGATGTTGCTGTATCAACAAATTGCAACAATAGTGATTGTCATGATTAATTTTCTTTGTTTTTCTGTAAAGAACGTTTTCGATTTACAGCCATTTCCTCGTGTTTGTTCTTATATCCAGTTCTCTTTGAAGCTGCACAGAAGAACGCCTGGTAAACAAGGGGCTTAAGTCCCTTGTTAAGTGCAAACTCCTATTGAACTGGTATCAGACCTTTAATTTCCTTCATGAGCTGTGATTTTTCCCTCACAAGTTCCTCACTTTTCCCTTCTACTTTCAAAGTAGAGATGGTTGATTTCCTGGCTTGTTCTAGAAATTAAATCCTGGAAATTAAATCCTGGAAATTAACTATCCGCAGCCATCGTGAAGAGGGAGTCATATGTTTGACAAAATTCTAGTTGCCGTAGACCGCTCGGAGAACGGTAAGAAAGCCCTTGATGCAGCGATCGCTTTAGCCAAAGCAATGGGATCTAGCCTCATGCTGTTGCATGTTTTGTCGAGCGAGGAAGAGGGATCTCCTCCAATGTCTACATTGACGACTCTGGAGTATTATCCAGTGAACGCCACCCTGTTTGAAAGCTATCAGAAGCTCTGGCAAACCTATGAAAAAGAAGGTCTGGAGCTGTTGCGATCGTATACAGATAAGGCAGTAGCTGCGGGAGTGAGCACTGAATTCACCCAAAATTCTGGCACCCCTGGTCGAACCATTTGTGAAATGGCACAGAGTTGGGGGGCTGACTTGATTCTTGTGGGGCGTCGGGGGCATTCTGGTGTGAAGGAGCTAATTCTTGGTAGCGTCAGCAACTATGTCCTGCATCATGCCCATTGCTCAGTTTTTACCGTACAGGGTCAACCCCAGGCGAACTTAGAGCATTCCCAGGTTAAGCAAGTGGCAACGGCACCCTAGCAGTCCTGAATTGAGTTCATGGCAACGGTTCCTACGAAACAACAATGGCAGTTCCAAAGGAGGTGCCTGATATGTTAAGACCCCCTATTTCCCAACCGTACCTGTGGATCATTTTGTGGCTTATTTTAGTTTTGCTGCTCTTGATGGCAGAAGCCATTCTGTTACCTCAACCAATTTTAGTTGCCGCAGTTTGGTAAGAGGGAGTAGTGGTCTATAGCGGTTCCTTTCTGGGTGAGGTACATCTCATCTGTTTGACTCAAGGGTTCTGCGGCTATCCATGTACCTCACTGGATTCAAAACCGCTATATCAAGAATTATTTTGTGGGTTGGAAAAGACCAAAATAATAACCCCTTTCCTTTCCCAAACTCATCTGAACACTGGCTGTTGTAGAGAGAATGCCATGCACAAACGAACTCGACTGACCCATCCGTTGTTCGGAAAAGACAGTTGGACCCTATGGGAGTGGTGGGTACTGGCAACCGTTGTTGGTGGATTGGTGGGAGTTGGTATTGCTGGAATTGCCAGTGCGATCGCTGGCAATCTTGGGACAGTCAGCGCGATCGCGCTCTTGCCTTTAGTCGGCGCATTAGCCTGCATTATTCATGAGAGGTGAGAAAGGAGGACAAATGGGTCCAGCACTCAAGAATTTTTTGATATTGCCCCATCAGGCTCCAGCAAAGTGCTGAAAAAGCGATCGCAAATGGCAAAAATCGCGCTCAACCAGGGGCAAGCGAGACACTACTCCTAAGGAGTGCCTCGCTTGCCCAAAGCCAAGACTCGTGCGGTCAGCAAACGGCGAGCAATTTGACGCAGTTCTGTAGCAAACGGACAATAAGCGGCTAACTCCACTAACACCCGTCGGGCTGAAACTCTGACTCTGGCAGCACCTTTGATGAGCATGGCTTGTGGGCGGTGGCAAACTGAGTGCCGGCTGCCGCTTGCCGAATTGCCAGCAGCAGGATGTAAGCCGCTTGCGAGAGTAGGAGGCGAAACTGGTTGGCGATGAAGTGATGGCAACTGAGGCGGTCGGCTTGAATACCTAACTTCAATTCCTTCATGCGATGTTCACTATCGGCTCCTCGGTGGACATAGCAGTCGTCATACAGCCTTTGCGCCTCCAAGTCCAGATTGGTCAGGACAAAGCGAGGGTTGGCACCTTTGGGCAACCATTCGGACTTCATCACCAACCGACGAGGCTCATCCCAACTGGCAGCCGCATAGTAGACATCATCAAACAACCGGGCTTTCTCTCCAGTCTTGAGGCATTGCAACCGTGCCCGTTCCAACCGGTCAGCGATTTTGCGCTCGCGGACAGCATTGCCAGCAAAGCCAATCGCATAGCCGACCTTTGAACGTTGACACACTCGCAAGATTTCGGGCAAAGCAAAGCCCGCATCGGCTCTCAGGATGATGAGGACACCCGGAAACGCCCGCTTTAAGCGCCAGAAGGTAATGTTTCAAATTTGTTGTTTTCCATCAAAGAAACTGCTTTGATGGAGGAGTCGGCAATTATGGAAACGTTAGCATGGTTTTAGAACCAGTCCGCTGTCCCAGCTGTGATGGGATTGAGGTGATCAAACACGGCACAACCCCAGACGGCAAACAGCGTTACTTTTGTCAAAACTCAGCATGCCATCGACGCACCTTTATTGTCCCAGCACGCTAGTCAAAACTACCCACTTTAGTGGGAGGCTTTAGCTGCTACACATTTCCCAGGGCTTCAGGCAGATTTGCAAAGATGGTAGCTTTGACAGAAACCATCATGGCAGAACAACGACGGGGAAGTCACACGGTTACACGGTTAACAGTCCATATCGTCTGGGTAACGAAGTATCGCTA